>JABSQL010000099.1 GCA_013215865.1 Candidatus Margulisiibacteriota bacterium | reverse complement strand
GTTAAACGTTGTGCATAACTTCGAATAAGAAAATAGGCATTTGTCATGGTTGATGATGGAAATCCTTTAAGAGGAGGTGCTGCACAGAATATGATGGTTTGGAACATGTCATAAAATTTTTTAAAATCGGCATCATATACGCCCATTGAAAAGGAATTGCTACTCCCTGATTTCCAAGTGATAGATATTTTTGTATCTTCTTTCTGAATGTTTCTAATAGCAGGTGACTGAAGCCCACCATACATAGATATTGTGAGCAAAAGAAGGGACTGTAAATAAGTCATAATACATTTGTTGTGAATAATGTCAGTATTTGCAGATAAATCTTGCTCAGGTTTGACGCATTTCTTTAAAATTTTATATTCGCTTCTATTGGTGTTGAACGCGGGCTCCAAATTGGGTAATTCATTTATGACAATTTGCAGCAGCTTTATAGAGGTAGGAATAACGTGTGTGGTCAATATTGGACCCGTTTAACTAGCTCTCTTCTTTATCTTTTGTGTTAGCAGACGTGCTATCGTCTTTGGTAGAAGCTTCCTTTGTATCTTTAGTCGTTTCTTTAGAAGACGCTTTTTTAGCTTCAGCCGCTTTCTTCGGAGTAGAGGTTTTAGAGGTCGTCTTCTTTTTGGCATGTTTAGAAGGTGGTTTCTTTGAAACATCAGGTGTGCCATTTTTTGATCGATTTAAAGATAGAGACAAGCGAGATTTTTTTCTCGCGGCAATTTTTTTTGTTATGACACCCTTTGCAGATGTTTTATCTATGATCCGTAACGCTTCCTTAACAAGTGTTTCTTTTTCTGACGCATTATTACTAATCGCAGACTGGGCGTTGACAATGTAGGACTTCATTCTAGACTTGAAATGTAAATTTCGTCTCTGATTCCGTTTATTTATTAATATATTTTCTTTAGCAGTTTTGGTGTTAGCCATGATATTCCTCGATCTATTGATTGTTTATTTGTAAGAATGATATCATAAACCACAATTATTGTGATGTATGTAATTTTATAAGAGTCTATCAAAGAACAACCTCATGTCAATATTGGATTGGTTTAACAAGAAAGAAAAACCTGAACAAGGTATAAAAAAGCTCGATATCCCCGGGGACCTCTGGGTGAAGTGTTACAGCTGTAACAGCGTGCTATATCTTAAAGACTTAGTTGCAAATAGCAAAGTTTGCCTGGAATGTCAGTACCATTTTCGAATTACCCCTCAAGAGCGTATTAGTTATATATTTGATCATGGTTCATTTACACAGAATGAAAACCAATTGAAATCAATTGATTTTCTCAATTTTTCAGATACAGAGTCGTATAAAAAAAGGTTAGAAAAAGCCACAAAAAAATCGGGTTCCATAGATGCATTTGTATCCGGTAAGGCAATGTTAAGTGGCCAAGCGGTAAATGTTGGAATCATGGATTTTTCATTCATGGGAGGTAGTATGGGGTCTGTAGTAGGAGAAAGTATTACGCGTCTCATTGAAATGGCGATTAAAAACAAACTTCCGCTACTCATATTCACCTCTTCTGGTGGTGCAAGAATGCAGGAAGGCATACTCTCTCTCATGCAAATGGCGAAGACAAGTGCGGCTCTTTCTCGATTAGACAGTGTGGGTGTACCATACATTTCTATACTGTGTGACCCGACGACTGGAGGCACATCCGCTAGTTTTGCCATGTTGGGTGATATTATTATGGCGGAGCCTGGCGCACTTATTGGTTTTGCAGGGCCTCGTGTCATAGAGCAAACCATTCGTCAAAAATTACCCAAGGGATTTCAGCGGTCTGAATTTTTACTTGAGCATGGCATGATTGATATGGTTGTTAACAGACGAGAGTTAAAAGATAAACTCACTTTATCTGTGCGGTTATTATCTCCAAAATTTTCAGGGAAGCAAGGCAAAAGATGATTATTAAACCTTTAGAATTTGAAAAGCCTATTCATGATCTGTACATTAAAATTGATGAGCTAAAAAGGTTGTCTCAAGAGGGTCAAGTCGATTTGGCACAAGAAATTAAGAAGATTGAGACACGTGCAAAAACACTTAAAAAAGAAATATTTGCACATTTAACACCTCAGCAGATTCTTCAAATTGCAAGACATCCAAATAGACCCGATTCGTTTAGTCTTGCCAACTTAATATGCGATGATTTTATAGAACTTCATGGAGATAGACATTTCAGAGATGACCCCTCAATGATCGGAGGGATGGGTCAGATTGCCTCTCACCGAGTCGTCATTATTGGTCATCAAAAAGGACATGATACCAAGGAGAATATTTATAGGAATTTTGGAATGCCTCATCCAGAAGGGTATCGAAAAGCGCTTCGGTTGATGAAACTGGCTGAAAAGTTTGGGCTGCCCATTGTCACCTTCATCGATACTCCTGGTGCTTATCCAGGATTGGGAGCAGAAGAAAGAGGGCAATCTGAAGCGATTGCACGAAATTTGAAGGAAATGACAGGCATCCACGTTCCAATTTTTTCTGTTGTTGTGGGAGAAGGTGGCTCAGGAGGTGCCTTGGGAATTGGGGTTGCGAATAGAATATATATGCTGGAACATAGTGTTTACTCGGTCATCTCGCCTGAAGGATGTGCGTCGATTTTGTTTAGAGATACTGATAAAGCGGATATAGCTGCAGAACAGTTAAAACTCACTGCCAAGGATATCTTAGAATTGGGCGTTATTGATGGTATAGTGAAAGAACCGTTGGGTGGTGGCCATCATGATTGGCATTGTCAAGCGGAAAATATTAAAAAGGTCATTTTGAAGGATTTGGCAAGCTATAAACGCAAAGACACAAAAGAAATTACAGAAGAAAGGTATGAAAAATTTCGATCCTTTGGGAAATTTATGGATGAATCTAAAACAATAAAGAAAGGGGATTAAATTGGATTTAAAAGAAGTAAAAAAGATTATTAATTTGCTTGAGTCTTCAAAAATATCATCATTAATGGTGGAGCAAGACGGGTTGAAAGTTGAAGTTAAAAAAGAGCTTCAGGTTCATAATCCAGAAGCAATCCATGAAGCTGCCAAGGCGCCCAAACAGGTACAACAAGAACAAGATAAAGTTTCTGAACCGTCGTCTGGGGATGAAAACAGCCATTCAATAAAATCACCCATGGTTGGAACATTTTATGTTTCTGCAAATCCCGATTTAAAGCCGTATCTAAAGGTTGGAGATCATGTTAAAAAGGGAGATATTGTTTGTATCATAGAGGCAATGAAATTATTTAATGAAATTGAATCTGACTGTGATGGCGTTGTAACAAAAGTATTAGTGGAAAATGCCAAATGTGTTGAGTATGGTCAGGATCTGTTTTCTATTAGGATTTCATGACCACGTCAAATACCCATTGGCAACTTTTTTCTTCTAATTCTGAAATCTGCGAAAAATTATCTACACATCTAAACCGTCACCCCCTCATTTGCCAGATACTATTGAATCGAGGTATTCGGTCACTGGAGGATGCCCAGCTCTTTTTGAACCCTAAAAAAAATAGTGAAGCAAATTTTGACAGAAAGTTACTTAATCATGCAAGTGAACTCATATTGGATCACATTGCAAAAAAGAATCATATTCTTATTTACAGTGATTATGATGCCGACGGAATCACATCCACAGCTATATTGGCAGAAAATTTACGCAAATTGGGTGGGAATGTTTCCTACATAGTGCCACATCGATTTGAGGATGGGTACGGGTTAAATGAAGGGGTCATTGATAAAATAGTTGAAAGCAAGCCTCATCTTTTAATTACTTTAGATTGTGGGGTCAGTAATGCCAAAGAAATTAAAAACATCAAATCAAGAGTTTCGGTTGACATTATCATTATGGATCATCACAAATTACCGGATAAACTTCCCGATGCGAACGTCATCATAAACCCGCAAACATTGGATGAGTCTCATAGCCTTCGTAACTTATGTACAGCAGGAATTGTATATAAATTCTTAGAGTATATGGATGACCAATTCAATATGAATTTAGGTTTAGAGTCATGTCTTGACTTGGTTGCAATAGGTACTGTTGCAGATATTGCGCCATTAATAGGTGAAAATAGACGATTGGTTTGGTTAGGACTGGACCAATTAAACCGACGCCCCAGAAGAGGTGTTCAATTATTATTGGAAAAAGCGGGGTTTAAGAAAAAAGTAATCAATGCAAGGGATATTGGATTTACAATTGCCCCACGCCTTAACGCAAGTGGACGAATCGCACACGCCAAAATTAGTGTGGAATTACTTATAGGACAATCTGAAGACGATTTGAGCCGCATTGCGGATCAAATACAAACACTCAATGAAAAGCGACAACAAATTGGACAACAAATATATAATGAGTCGGTTAAAATTGTGATGGAGGATAAAAATCGGCTAGAGAAAAATAAAGTACTGGTAATGTCTCACTCAAACTGGCATTCGGGAGTAATTGGTATTACCGCTTCACAATTGGCGCGTAAATTTTCAAGACCTGTTGTTATGATCTCACTATCTGGAGGTGAGGGTAGAGGGTCCGCTAGGAGCGTAGGAAGTGTAGACATATTTAGTATTTTGAAAAATTGTTCTTCCAATTTCAAAACGTTTGGCGGGCATAAGCAAGCGGCAGGGTTTAGTATCAACCCTGAACAGATTAAAGGGTTTACTGAACAATGTGAATCTATTGCAAATACCACTATTAGTGATAGCGAATTAGCCGCTATCCTGCAAATTGATGCCACATTACCGGTAGAACTAATGACATTAGAATTTGCTTGGGAGCTACAAGATTTGGCCCCATTTGGACATCAGAACCCTGAGCCTTTGTTTTATTCTAATCGTTTAAAAGCAGTTGATTTTAAATGTGTTGGAGATGGGACTCATTTAAAAGCGACCTTTACAGATGAAAAAGGGAAGGTAATGATTGAGGGAATCGGTTTTGGATTGGCTCACAAGATTGAGTTGCTTTATCAACCTCATATCGAATTGGCATTTCATTTGGGTATTAATTCGTTTAAGGGTGTTGAGGTATCTCAGTTACAATTAGTGGACATTAAATGATACCTCAACCTACTTTTGAAGAATTATTGTCAAGAATAGAAGTTTATTTACCAAAGCGAATTATTCCTGCCATTGTAAAAGCCTATAAGTTTGCAGAAAAAGCACATGAAGGCCAGACAAGATTGTCAAAAAACATGTATATTTCTCACCCTGTTGAGGTTGCAATAATATTAGCTGACCTTGAACAAGATGTGGCAACCATTTGTTCTGCTTTATTGCATGATACCTTAGAGGATTGCAATGTGAATGAAAAAGAATTGCAATCACATTTTGGTGATGAGGTGCTACTTCTTGTAAAAGGAGTGACAAAACTGGGTAGAATTAATTTTCATTCAAGAGAGGAAGAGCAGGCAGAAAATTTTAGAAAAATGTTTGTCGCTATGGCAGAAGATTTAAGAGTGATTATTATAAAGCTGGCAGATCGCCTTCACAATATGCGCACAATTCGCTTTTTACCTAAGGGAAAGCAAACGAGAATTGCTCGTGAGACCCGTGAAATTTTTGCGCCTTTGTCTCATCGACTGGGAATGGGGCAGCTAAAATGGGAGCTAGAAGATCTTTCTTTTTCAGTTCTACAGCCCAAAGAGTTTGAAGCCATTAAAAAACAAGTGGCCTCTAAAAGGGAGAATCGTGAACAATATATAAAGGTGTTTATTCAAAAAATTGAGGGCATTTTGAAGTACGTGTCTATTAATGCTGATGTCACAGGAAGGCCCAAACATTTCTATAGTATTTACCAAAAATTAGTGACTCAAAATGCCTCTTTCGATGAAATGTATGACTTATTGGGGATTAGAATATTGGTAGATACGATTAAAGATTGTTACGAAGTCCTTGGTGCGATTCATACTGAATACAAGCCTGTCACGGGGCGGTTTAAAGATTATATTGCCGTTCCTAAATCAAATATGTATCAATCTTTGCACACCACCATTATAGGTCCAGAGGGAAAGCCTGTAGAGGTTCAAATTAGAACCCGTGAGATGCATCACATAGGAGAATTTGGTATTGCAGCACATTGGCAATACAAAGAGGGTAAAGTTCATGCTAAGTTTGATGGTGATTTCTCTTGGCTTCGACAAATTGTAGAGTCCCAAAAAGAAGTGACTGAACCGGATGCATATCTTCGTAATTTGAAGGTTGATCTTTTTGTAGACGAAGTATTTTTATTTACGCCAAACGGAGATATTCATATATTACCCGTTGACTCAACTCCTGTAGACTTTGCATACAAGGTCCATACTGAAATAGGCCATAGTTGTATGGGGGCCAAAGTAAATGGCCAACTGGTATCATTGGACACCAGCTTGCAAAGTGGCGACAGGGTAGAAATCTTAACATCAAAAAAACAAAATCCTAAAATTGATTGGCTTGCTTTTGTGAAAACGGGTCAAGCAAGATCACGTATCAAGTACTGGTTTAGAAAACGAAATAAAGAAGAGAATATTAAAAAGGGTCAATGGGAGATCGAAAAAACATTGGCTGAAGCAGGGGCATCTCCAAAACAAGTGATGACAGCTAAGTATTTGAAACCTCTCATCAAAAAATATCACCTTAAAAATCTGAATGATCTGTACTTAATGGTTGGTCTTGCAGAACTGTCTTCTAAAGTTGTATCTCGTTTTGTCATTAATGAAGGCATTAAGGGAAATGTATCAACTGCAGAAGAACTGTTGAAAGGTATTAAGCAAACAAAAGCAAGAAAATCCGCTACGAGTGGTATTCGGGTTGTTGGGGAAGATAATATTCTATCTAAATTAGCAAAATGTTGTAGTCCATTACCAGGAGAAGAAATTACAGGATATATTACACAGGGGTTTGGAGTATCTATTCATCGGTTTGACTGCCCCAGTATTGCAGAGGTAACGCCAGAGGAATATGACCGATTGGTTGAGGTGGAATGGGATGTTTTAGATACAGAGAAGGTATACTCTATTATGGTTCAAATTGAGGCATTTGATCGTATTGGGATTCTCAAAGACATTTTAAATCGAATCGCAGATACAAAAACCAATATTACAAGCGTCAAAACGAAAAGTCTTAAGCAAGGAAGCCAAATGAAAGCGGATATTCAGATGGATGTCAAAAACAAAGAGCATCTGGATCGGGTAAAAATAGCCATTCAAAAAGATTCAGACGTATTTCTTGTTCAAAGAAAGTCAGGGTAACATGAAAGTTGTCATAACATCTCAAAATGAAGGGAAGATTATTGAGTTCAGAAATATGTTAAGTAAATCTGGCTTAGAAGTGATATCTCAAGCTGAGTATATGCCAGAAGAGAGTATTAATGTTATTGAAGATGGAAAAACTTTTGCAGAAAATGCCCTAAAAAAAGTAACTATTTTCCCAGCGACGTCTGAATGTATCTTTATGGGAGATGATTCAGGTTTAGAGGTAGAGGCGTTGAATGGTGCGCCGGGTGTAAAATCGGCTCGATATGCGGGCCCCAATGCATCAGGCAAGGAATTATGTGAAACCCTTTTAAAGGCGTTGTCGGGTATTCAGGACCGCAGGGCGCGCTTTACAACCGTTATTGCGATTCGATGGGGGGCGCATGTTGATACAGTATCTGGAAGTATTGAAGGTATTATTGCAGAGAAGATGTGTGGAGAAGGTGGTTTTGGATATGACCCTGTATTTATTCCAGACGGGTATCAAATGACGTTTGCAGAGATGTCATCTGAGGAAAAGAATGCCATTAGTCATCGAAGAAAAGCGATAGATAGGGCGTGTAGGGTGGTGGAAGGAGGGAGGTCAATTGAAATTCTTAGCGATTAAACAGGTTAGGTCAGGAAAGAATATTGAATTTCTGAACGATGAATTCAAAATTTTAGATTTGGAAACAGCATTTGATTATGCTGAAAAAGATGCCATTGCCAGAGGGTAAATATATGGTCCAGTTCGACCGAAAATTGGAATACAGAAATAATACGGGGTTTATAGATGCAATTCTTTGGAAAATTAGAAGTGATGCATGGGGTTATATTGCAACACCCCTAGTACAAATAAAAGGAAAAACGTATAATCGGGAAGACTTTTATATACACGGAGGCACAGAAATAGGGACCGCAGGTTGCATTGAGTTGAATGGAGATTTAAATAAAAATTTCCATGCTTTTATGGGCTTATACCGTAGGAACTTAAAACTAGTTGTTAAATATTGACATGAAGAAAGTGGGTTTTTATTTTCTTCACATATTTTTTATTAGGATTGCATGTTTTTTATTCATATATTTCGGATATCAATGGGCAGATGAAATCTTTAGTACATCGTCGAAATTTAGACTAGATTCTATGTACAATATCTTATTATTTCTTAATTCAATGATGGTGCCTGTTATTTTGCTATTCTATTCATTGATCAATCTAAGTAAGATTACGCTTCTTAAAAAGTTATTTTTTATCTTTGTAAAAATAGAGCTTGCTATAAGCCTGTTCTCATCTTTTTGGTTTTTAATCTATTATTTTACATACTCAAGCAGTATGTTGTTTTGGATATTACCTATTTTAATTTCAGGAATATGTTGGCTGTTTTTAAGATTAGGAAGAGATAATCTACGGCTAGATCAGGGACGGGTATCAAATGACGTTTGCAGAGATGTCATCTGAGGAAAAGAATGCCATTATTCATCGAAGAAAAGCGATAGATAGGGCGTGTGAATGGGTGAAAGGTTTGAATTTTTATCTATAACAACACGATTCACTTAAGGTGCTTCTTTTTGATATGGTCCAATCTAGTTGTTTCAAAATTTGATTTTGGTGAAGCAATTCCCATCCATTTAGAAGAGAAAGTGTTTTTCTTTTCTTTGTTGAGTTCTTGTGTTAGTTTAAACATTTTCATGATTGGGGATAGTAATAGTTTTGATAGGCTTTTGGGTCCATTAATGAAACAGTCTGAGGTCTAATGCATACTCTTTTGGTTCTTTAGGCGAGACCTTATTGTTTTTTATTAACAGAGGAGGTATCAGATAATTATAGGATTCTGGTACTACAGAACTTGGTACTTGAATGACCTTGTTGGAATTGTTTTGTAAAATGTCTGTTCCAAATTGTCGGCTATCTAAATTTTGTACAGGATTTAACCAGTCACTTTGTTTCTGATCTAGCATGACATTGTATATATCTTTTTTTTGAAATGACAATTCAATATATTTAAATGATGGTATGCTTGAAGCATTTTTTAAGTTAACGATTGTTTCTAATATAGCTAATGATAGGCTTTCAGCTGCATATATTACTTTGGTTCCCTCTAGATTCCATCGACCTGGAAATTGACTGGCTCCTTCACCACTTAATGGATCATGAGTGCTGTTTCTACTAAAAATTCTGTATGCTGTTTGCAACTAAAACACACCTTCTTTTATTCTTCCTATAAGCTGTTCTACTTCTTTTGCTCCTATTTCGGTTTCACAATATTCTAAAGGGGAGTGATTGCTTAAAGCGGCGTGTTTCGTAGAAAACCATGCGCGTGCAGCGTCTTTATTGTTATCAAAAAGCGCAACAGCTTTCATAAATGTGTCATATAAACGATAGGCTGCACTCGAGCTTTTAGGAGGTAGGTTTTCCTCTCTTTTTTTCTTTGTATCAAATGTAGTATTGGGTAGGTCTAAAATTTGTAGTGTAGTGTATTGAGGGATAGCGAGTTCATCTGTTAGCATTTCGACAGTCTTTATTGGGAGCCCTTTTTTAATTAGACTAATTTTTTTTTCAACAGATTTATGCCTCAGGGATTCCATTAGATTCATTTTTCAACCTCCAATATTACTGAATGGTAATATATATATTACTATATAGTAACTATTCCCGCAAACCTTTGTTGTTAAACATGGTCAGGGAAATGATAGCGATATGCCGAGGCATTACTATCCCAAATTATTTTCATCAAATGAACCATCTTTATTTTTGGGTAAAGGGCGAATGTGTGCATGAAAATACGCATATGATTCTTGCCGACATTCTTCTTTAAGATCTTTAAACTCTTGTGTTTTTGTTTCCTTGATATTTTTTATCATCTGTAGTGTAAATCTAGACATGTTAGACCTCCTTTTTATGTGAAATTAATAAATAAGCTGAACATATACTTGTCAATAAACCTGTGGATGCAATCCCAAAAGCAGGTAATGGAGCAAAAAAAATACTTATGTATAAACAAGAAGTTATTATCAATAATAAAAGTGCTATGTATTTTAAAAAACGAGGTATTAGCATGATGGAAAAAAGAATGCCAGAATTTGCAATAAATGTTCCAGAGTATGCCCAAATATACTCTCTTGTTTGAATAGGGACTTCGTCAGAAAATGCCAGTATTAGAGCTGTCCAATAGTTCCACAAGTACAAGAAGATTAAGAAAATAATCGTTTTAACAAGAAACAAAAATATTTTCTTTGGTGCGGTATAACTGAATAAAGGCATAATACGTTTTGATGCAGGGTATTTTTGAATGTAATTTAAAGCAAGTCCCATAACTAAAGGGTATCAAATGATCAGATATATTTGAAGTCGATCGTAATAATTTTGATAGGCTTTTGGTTCCTAAGCTTTGGAGAAATTGAGGCCTGGACGACAAATAATGACGGGTGTTCATCCGGTTATTTAGCATCTGAGTACACAGATTTCCTTGATGTCACTTTTATCGATAAGTGGACATATGGATGTTTATATTGTCAGTAGTGTGGTAAAGTTGACATATAAACATTTGTTTTGTCAGCTAGGAGGATGATTAAAGTGCAGGAAAAAAATAAGTATCAAGCAGGAAACCTTCAAAAGCATTTTTTTAATAAAGAATATGAGTATGAAAGCTTTCTTCCTTCTCCTGTAAATATACCCTATCAATGGAATGATAAAAGAATACCTGTATTGCTTGAGGAAGCAATGGGGTTGTTGGGGGGATTAAATGCGTACTCGGTTTTAGTTCCAGACGTCGATTTTTTTATTGCTATGCATGTCAGAAATGAAGCTTTGAAGTCTAGTAGAATTGAAGGGACTATAACTGAAATGGATGAAGCGATTTTACCGGAAGAAGAAATATCTCCTGAAAAACGAAATGATTGGATTGAAGTTCAAAATTATATTAAAGCATTAAACACATCTATAGAAAAATTAGAGGAACTACCTATTAGCATGAGATTGTTAAAGGATGCTCATAAAATGCTACTTTCAGGTGTTAGAGGGGAGCATAAATGTCCAGGACAGATTAGAAAGAGTCAAAATTGGATTGGTGGAACAAATATTAAGACGGCCTCCTTTATTCCACCACATCCTGATAATTTACCTGAGGTAATAAAAGATTTTGAATTATTTTTGCATAATAGACATTTGGTTATGCCCCAATTAATACAAATTGCTATTGCTCATTATCAATTTGAGACTATTCATCCTTTTTCCGATGGAAATGGAAGGATTGGGCGATTATTAATTACACTACAGCTTGTAGATTTAAGGATATTAAAAAAGCCTACATTGTATTTATCTGATTTTTTCGAAAGAAATAAAGGGCAATATTATGATGGGTTAACTTTTGTTAGAACACAAAATAATATGGATCAATGGCTTATTTATTTTTTATCTGCCATTATCGAAACTTCCAAAAATGGGAAGGAATTATTTGAAAAAATCATTGCGCTTAGAGCACGTTATGAGCAATCGATTATGGGATTGGGTCGACGTGCAAAATTAGCCCATAGATTGTTACTGAAGCTGTTTTCTAATCCCGCGACTAATAATGCGAGAGCTGCAGAAATGTTGGGGATATCTATAAATTCGGCAAATAGACTTATCAATGAGTTGGCTAAAGTAGAGATTTTAAAAGAAGTTACGGGTTTTTCAAGAAATAGAATATTTGTACTGACAGATTACTTGAATCTTTTTAAGAAGTAACTAAATGATCTAAATGTATATATCATGGTCGGGGATAGTATACGACGTTAAAACCGTGATTAGTGAATTCGATAGGCATGAACAAGGCAGTGTTTTGGTGCCTATGTTTTAGTTGTATTAATATTTTTTGGTGTTTATAATTGTGGTAATTAGGGTATGTATAGTATTATTGGTAATAATAGTATTACTAGTATTTCTTTATTGTGTTGGTAATTATTTAAAGTAGGAGGAAGGTTATGGCCACATATAGTTCTAGTGTTACGAAAAAGGGACAAGCCACTGTACCAATAGCCGTTCGTAAGGCGTTTGATATACACGAAGGAGATAAGTTGGTTTGGGTTTTAAATAATCTATCTGATAAGACTGTAAATGTGCGAAAAGCTACGCCTATTGATCTTGAATTTGCTGCCAGCGTTTCTGCAACAATGAGTGAATGGGATTCTCCTGAAGATAATGAAGCTTACAATGACTTATAAACAATTTGTAGTTATTGTAGTTCCTTTTCCGTTTACAGATACTGCTTCTAGTAAAAGAAGGCCTGCAGTTGTTATTTCAGCAAATGGATTTAACAAAAATTCAAAGCACGTGGTTTGTGCAATGATTACATCAGCAAAGAACTCAAGTTGGGAAAGTGATATCCCAATGACCGATTTGGACAGTGCGGGGTTAACTAATGAATCTATGATTCGATGCAAATTCTTTACACTTGACCAAAAATTAATCAATCGAACAATAGGGAGCCTAGGAAAGAAAGATAAAGCGTTATTTTCTAAAACGATAAAAAACATTTTGCTCTAAATGGTTAGCAGTTTAAATAAAGGTGGGTGTTTCTTGTAAAAATTCACAAGCATTAAAAGATTTCTTTAAGCACGTGAATTGGGGGATAGGTAATATAGAGTACTTTGAGAAAGATAAGCAACATGATCTAAATCTATATATTATGGTCGGGGCGACAGGATTTGAACCTGCGACCACCAGTTCCCAAAACTGGTGCGCTACCGGGCTGCGCTACGCCCCGAAACATGCCCATAGTGTAGAGAGATTCAGCCTCTTTGACAAGTTCTCTATCGCTGAGGCTGGATTGTTTGATTGGTTTGGTATAGATTAAGTAAAAATGAGGAAAAGCCCTGTAGATTATAAATATATCAAATATACTGTTGTTGGGAGTATTATGTGTGGCATATTGATATCATCACCCCTTTTTGGTGAAGCGGCCAAATCTCTCTGGAAGGGGCATGCAAATAGCCCTAAGATTGCCTTAACATTTGATGATGGACCCAAGCCGCTATATTTGAGACCCATTCTAGATATTTTAAAAAAGCACGATGTTCAGGCCACATTTTTCGTGGTTGCGAGAGAAGCAGAGCGCTATCCAAGGCTGATTAAACGGTTGATCTCTGAAGGGCACGAAGTAGGGAATCACACCTATTCCCACCCCCGATTAGATCGCATACCCACGAAGGATATTGAAGGAGAAATAAAATCTGCATCATCGTCTATTTCCAAACTCACGGGTAAAAAAGTGATTTATTTTAGACCGCCTGGTGGGCACTATAATAAGTTGATATCATCTGTTGTGAGGGAAAACCAAATGATAACCGTATTTTGGTCAATCAATGCAGGAGATTATACGACGTTTACATCTAACCCATCAAAAAATGGGTATATTACATATTATTCAAAGTCGGAAGCGCAAATTTATTCAGATGTGGTTCAAAAGACAGTCCCAGGTAGTATCATTTTGTTTCACAGCACGAAAGAAACCATCAAGGCATTGCCACGTATCATACATGCTTTCAAAGAGAGAGGTTTGGAAATGGCGACCATATCTACGTTAAGACAAAATGATATCCAGTAATATATGTTTGCATGCTATTGTAAAGGGGATTGTTCAGGGTGTGTGCTATCGAATCAGCACTCAAGAAAAAGCGTTAGACCTGGGAGTAAAAGGGTGGGTTTGCAATACGCAGGAAGGAACCGTTGAGATTCTCATGGCAGGCGCCACTCAGGATGTTAAGAACATGGAAGCGTGGCTTTGGAAGGGTCCTCCCAGTGCAGTCGTCGAATCAGTTGAAATAGAATCCCTGCCATATAATGATGATTTAAACACTTTTGAGATAAGATAATTGTGATTAATACCTCTCTTTCCCGGCTATTATCAACCAACACTTTTTCAACGTTATTAGTGGATGCAAGTGGGGTTTTATACAATGATTTTGGGGTTTTTCCAGGTACGGTGGATGCAATTAAAGTATTAAACCGTACATATCGCGTGATTCTCTTAACCAATAATACCTATTCGAATGTATACGATATATCTGAGAAGTTAGCTAAAAACGGAATAACAATCCCTCCAGAATCCATTATTTCTTCTGGTTTGGGATTGGCTATTGACCCTACTTTCAAACAGATGATTGAACAGAAGAAAGTGTTTGTTTTTGGAACAGAATCTTCAAAAGACTATATAAGTGAAGCCAATCCTTCTCAGTTCACAACCCTATTTGATGCGGATGTTGTTGTGCTCACAGCTTCTTTGAAAGACGGTCATGAAGAAAAGTTTCAAGAGCTCATGATTTATTTAGAGAGCCACCCCAATATACCCGTGATCTGGTCAAATCCAGACCAAAATGTCAGGCCATACGGAGATAAAAATCTTAAAAAAGTCATTGGATACTACGCAGGATTACTTGAACGGCAGGGTGTTCATGTCCACTGGATGGGGAAGCCATATGATTCTTTTTCAGATGTAGTTTCGAGTGTCCTGAAAACGCGTTTTAGTATTGAATCTAATGAAGGGGTTTGTTTTTTCGATGATAATATAGAAAATGTAATCAATCTTACAAATCGCCTGGGTATCTCAGGGTGCTTGGTAAGAGATACAGGGCTTTCTAAAGGCATCGATTTGAAGTCCTACTTAAAAAAATGCCCACCTCAATATTGTATCTCAGAATTTTCTTTTTGATTTAGGAGAGAATGTCGTTTCTAATGGTTTTCACTAGGTTGATGAGAGCGTAAATATTATGCATACTCATCAGGGTCATGGCCAAGATTTCTTTTGACATAAATAAATGCCGAATATAGGCTCTCGAAAAGTTTAGGCAAGAATAACACTGGCAATTTGGATCCAGGGGCGTTAGGTCTTTTGAGTAGATTTGATTTCGAATATTATGTCTCTCTTTTCCCAAAAAGAATTGGCCATGTCTGGCAAGCCTGGTGGGAATGACACAATCAAACATATCGATGCCTTTATGAATGGCATATTCCAAATTGTTTGGAAGACCGACTCCCATTAAATAACGGGGCTTGTTTTCGGGCAGCAAAGAACAGCCCCAGTCGGTGAGTCGGTTCATAATGGTTTCAGGTTCGCCTACGCTCACACCGCCGATCGCATAACCTGGAAAATCCAATTCTATTAATTTTTTTGCACTTTTTTCTCGTAAATCAGGATAAACACCGCCTTGTTGAATACCAAATAAAAGGGATTGGGTATCTTGTTTTTCCCAATGGGTTTTCGCACGAGATGCCCAATTTAAAGTGTAGTCTAAGTCTTTTGAAGCATCTTCTTTTGAACAGGGATAGGGAGAGCAAATATCCAACGGCATCATGATGTCAGACTGAAATCCTATTTGTAGGTCTACCACAGATTCTGGGGTAAATAGGCATTTGGAGCCATCGATATGAGATTGAAACAGAACCCCTTCTTCCTGAATACGTCTCATTTTTGATAATGAAAACACTTGATAGCCACCAGAATCGGTTAAGATGGGTTTTTTCCAATTCATAAATTGATGAAGTCCCCCAGCTGATTGAATGATTTCAATACCCGGTCTTAGGGCCAAGTGATAGGTGTTACTTAATATGATTGAGGCGCCGCTTTCTTCAATTTGCTGTGGACTTAGGGCTTTGACCGTTGCTTTTGTGCCAACAGGCATAAATACGGGGGTTTCGATATTTCCATGAGGCGTTTCTATTATGCCTGCACGAGCCTGTGAGGACATAGATTTTTTAATTATTTTAAACGTCATAAAAAAAAAGACTTATTGTGCAAGCAAGATAAAAAATATATCGGAAAGGTTAGTCAGATACCAATACAGATTTTAGTATTTCTATCTCATCTAACGCTTTTCCAGTGCCTAATGCGACTGATTTTAGGGGATCTTCAGCGAGAGAAACAGAGATATTGGTTTCCGCCTCAATATGTTTATCCAGTCCTTTCAATAATGCGCCACCGCCTGCAAGCGTAATGCCCGTGTCCATGATATCTGAAGATAACTCAGGAGGCGTTTTTTCTAAAGTCGTCCGGATACTGTCCACAATTGTAGTAACGGTATCTTTAAGAGCCTCCCGTATTTCAACACTGGTTAATGTAAAGTTTTTTGGAAGGCCAGATACCAGATCTCTACCCCGTACTTCCATGGTTCGCTCATCTTTGGTGTCAAAAGCAGAGCCTAAGGTAATTTTTACTTCTTCAGCCGTTCTTTCACCGATTAATAGGCGATAATTTTCTCTACAATGATTAATAATGGCATCATCCATTTCATCACCTGCGACACGGATTGACTTAGATACGACAATGCCGCCTAAAGAGATCACTGCAACCTCTGTTGTCCCGCCACCGATATCGACTATCATGCTACCAGTTGGTTCAGAGATAGGAAGATTGGCACCGATAGCAGCCGCCATTGGCTCTTCAAGCAAGTAAGCCTCTTTCGCGCCAGCCGAATAGGTAGCATCAAGAACGGCACGTTTTTCAACACCCGTAATGCCTGACGGAACACCTACAATAATGCGAGGCTTTGAAAGAAAATTTCGTGTGATGCTTTTTCGAATAAAATATTTCAACATCGTTTCACAGATATCAAAGTCAGCAATAACGCCATCCCTCATTGGTCTGACAGCAATCACGTTACCTGGTGTTCGACCAATCATCCGTTTGGCCTCATCTCCAACTGCCAAAACAAGATTTTTATGATTATCCAAGGCCACTACAGAAGGCTCTTGAATAATGACACCTTGTCCTTGGGCAAATACAAGGGTGTTGGCGGTTCCCAAATCGATCCCCAAATCAGTTGAAAATTGCGGAATATACTTTGTAAAATATTTAAACATTATGAATCTCCAAATGTAGCGTTTAGACTTTTAGTATTATCTAGTATATCAGAGGTTTTGTTTAGTATGAATACCCGATAAATTCCATGAAAATCTTTAACAAAGCGAGCGGGCTCATTTTGATAGGTTTTAAACATATTTTCAAGAGGGGGTCGTTGATGGATGCCTATCTCACAAATAAGAGTCAGGCAAAAGGGTTTTAGGAATGAAAGTAGCTTGTCATAAAATTCAATTCCTTTCGGACCTGCTTTCAGAGCTGTGATAGGTTCATGATCTAGAATTTGAGATTCTAAATTGGCATAATCTGAATCAGAAATGTAAGGGGGGTTACACACTAAAACCGTTTGTTTTCCATTTGAAAGGCATGATTGGAGGGTCTTTTTTTGTTGAAAAAAATCACCTTGTCGAAAGATAGTGGTCGGGACAAGGTGTTTCTTGGCATTCATGATGGCATTTTCATAAGCCTTAGGATTAATATCCCAAGCAAGTATAGGCGTATCTGGAAACTGTTTGGATAACTCTATGCTAATAATACCTGTGCCAAAACCACATTCTATTATCTGCCATTCTTGGTGAGAAGATGCCTCAATATGAGAAATTGCTTCTTGAACGAGCCATTCGGTTTCTGGCCGTGGTATAAGCACCCCAGGTAATACGGTATAGGTTCTTGAGCCGAATTCAGTTGTTTGGGTAATATAGGCAAGAGGAATGCCTTCTCGTCGTGATTTCACGTATGTTTTGAATAAAGATGAATCCTCCTGAACAAGATCTTGAAGGCGGGAAAGAAGTTGGGATTTTGACAGGTTAAAAGCGGCGCGTAATAATATTTCTGATTCCAGGAGAGGGTTTTCAATCGCTGTTTGAGACAATATTTTTTCTCCCCATTTTAGAAGAGAAAAGAGGGTCATTGTTCAGATAATTTTGATACGCGGTCTGCTTGAGCCAGTGCATCTAGCAATTCGTCTAAATCGCCATCTAATATTTTATCAAGAGTATGTAGTGTAATGGGAACCCGGTGGTCGGTGACCCGTTTTTGAGGAAAGTTATAGGTGCGAATTTTTTCTGACCGATCACCTGAGCCTACCTGAATTTTTCTAACAAGAGCCTCATCTTTTGCTTTTCTTTCTTGTTCTGCTTCATATAGTCTTGATCGAAGCATTCGCATGGCCTTATCTTTATTTTGAAATTGAGACCGTTCATCTTGGCATGCAGCAACGGTACCTGTAGGAATATGGGTGATGCGGATGGCGGAACTGGTTTTATTGACATGTTGCCCACCGGCACCTGAGGCTCTGAATGTGTCAATTCTGAGATCTTTGGTGTCAATGTCGATGTCAACTTCTTCGGCTTCGGGAAAAATGGCGACGGTGACAGCAGAGGTATGTACCCTGCCTGAAGATTCTGTTTCAGGGACCCGTTGTACCCGGTGGGTGCCGCTTTCATATTTTAAGCGGCTAAATACATTTTTTCCTGAAATGACATAGGTTACTTCTTTGAGGCCGCCTAATCCAGTGAAATTTTCAGATAATACCTCTACTTTCCACTTATTTTTCTCTGTGTAGCGGCTATACATTCTGTAAAGAGTACCCGCAAAAAGTGCGGCTTCTTCTCCACCTGAACCTGAACGAATCTCAACGATCGCGTTTTTTGAATCGTCAGGATCCTTAGGAAGAAGAAAAAATTCCAATTGTTCTTTAAAATTGTTTTTGAGGGTTTTAAGCCGCGACATTTCTTCTTCAGCGACTTCTTTCATTTCAGGGTCTTGAAGGAGTGCTTCAGCTTCTATTAGTTCGGAAGATGCTTTTTGATACTGACGAAAAACTTCTACGCCTTCTTTCAGTTCAGAGTGTTGCTTAACAAGGTCTTGATAGGTTGCGTTATCACTGATAATTTCCGGATCGCTCATCTTCCGTTCAATGTCTACAAAACGAGATTCTATTGCTTGGAATTTTTCGATCATGTAGTGATGAAAAGGGTTAGAATGGGCTAACTCTTATCTAGCTTATATTTCTTTTTGAATTTTTCTACACGACCCTCAGTATCAATGATTCTTTTTTCACCAGTGAAAAAGGGATGGCAATTAGAACAGATATCCACATGAATAGATTCTAGGGTAGAACCTGCTTCGAAAGTGGCGCCACACGCGCAAGTAACCGTCACCTTATGGTAAGGGATAGGGCCTTTTACGTCTGCTACAGATTTCTCTTTAGTATTTCCTTTTGATTTCGTTTCTTTCTTTGACATAATTGATGCTCCACGATGTGCTTCCATTCAAACTGGAAAACAACAAGTACGGAATATTACTTAATTTGAGCATAAATGTCAATCTATTTTTAAAAACAGATATTCAAGACGTCGACGACTCTTTTATATATGGTGTATAATTAAACAAAATAAGAGGAGGACTGTTATGCTTGATTTCTATGTTGAACTGATCGAGGAGCAAAAGTGTCCAATTGTTAGGGTGAGAGGTGAAATTGATATTTATACCTGTCCAAAGCTTCAGAAGATATTAAATGAAGCGATGCAAAATGCAAAAAGAGACGATAGTAATATCATTATTTTGAATTTGGAAGAGGTGCAGTATATAGATAGCACTGGGCTGGGAACGGTGGCACATACTGCTAAAACTCTGTCCACAACTGGGGGGAAAATTAATATTGTGTGCACACGTCCTCATGTTAAAAAAGTGTTTGATGCCTCTGGCCTAAGCAAGAAGAATATTTCCATTTTTGAAGAGGAATCTCTTGCATTATCGGCCGTATGATATAGAAAGGAATAAATATGTCATCTTCTGAATCGAAAAAAGTTGAAATTACAATACCGGCAGTCTCTGAGTTTGTTCGGGTGGCAAGGCTGGCAATTTCAGGTATTGCGATGCACATGGACTTTACGGTTGAGGATATTGAAGACATTAAGATAGCGGTCTCTGAAGCATGTACGAATGCGGTGTTGTATGCATATAACGGGACAAAAGAGGGGTACATTAAATTAACATGTGAAGTTTCAGGTGACACACTAGACATTCAGATAGAAGATCAAGGTGTTGGTTTTGATATGGAAAAAGTTAAAGAATCAGAGTCAGACAATGACGAGAAGGGGTTGGGACTTGGATTAATGTTTGTAAAAAATTTAATGGATGAAGTGACCATTACTTCTGAACTTGGGAAGGGAACGAGAATAAAAATGGCGAAGAAAATTTCTCATAAATTGTCATAATTCCTAGTAATGATTAGAGTAATGATTATTGCCGTTTTGTTGGCGGTATCTATTTGGATATTTTTTGATGCAAAAAAGCGAGGATTAAGAAAACCGTTTCCGTTGATGTGGTTTTTGGTTAGCTTAATTCCACCATATGTAGCTGTGTTGGCATATATTATTTACCGTGTTTTCGTTATGAGCAAAGTGAGTGGCTCTTCTCAGAAATCGATACTGTGTTCCAAATGCGGGGAAGAAAACAGTTCAGTTGTTGCTGTTTGTAAAGCGTGTGGAAACAATGTGAGAGTGAATGCGTAAATATTGAATGAGGGGATTATGAGCCAGAAGGATGTGTCTTTAAAAAGTGTTTTATTAAATACAGGGGTTTTATCCAAAAAATCGTTGCAGCCTTTTGAATCTTTACCTGATGATGCACTTTGGCCATTATTATGGACCCATTATAAGCTGAGTGAAGAAACCACGATGAAGAAGGTGGTGACGTTCATCGGGTGTTCCTTTAAACCATTAAGTGACCTCTTAATTGACCAAGCGTTCAGGCGCTCTTTTCCCTTACAAACACTTCGAGAATGTCGATTTATCCCAATTTATGAAGACAAATCTTCCCTGAGTATTGCGGTTGATAACCCCTATCGAAAAGATGTTCAAGAATATTTTTCTAATCAGCAAAAATCTGTATCAATGACGTTGGTAACAAGCACGGATTTAAATTCATTTTTAGGAGAGGGGGTTGCAAAATCAACAGCAGATACCTTTCTAGATCGTTTAATTATGGAAGCTGTTAATGCGAAATGTTCTGATATCCATATCATGAAACAAAAAGAGACATTGGGGGTAAAATTTCGTATTCATGGTGAACTCATTCAGAGGGAAAGTATCATTGACCCGTCTCAGCAAGACCAGATAATGTCTCTCATAAAAGTTCAGTCTGGAATGGATATTTCTATTTCCAATCAGCCCCAAGACGGCAGAATATCTTTCGAATCAGAGGGTCAGCAGGTAGATATTCGGGTGTCGTCTATTCCTACCTTGCATGGAGAAGATTTCGTTTTGCGTTTATTTAACACAACGGGAATCTCTTTTGATTTAGAAGTGCTTGGATTTTCATCGAACATATTAGACCGGTTAAAATCACTTATGAAGCTGGATTCTGGCTTGATGTTGGTTACAGGGCCAACCGGTTCCGGCAAAACAACCACACTATATGCGCTATTGAACTATATAAAGTCACAGAAGAACTGTCATGTGATCACCTTGGAAGATCCAGTTGAGTATGGTATTTCAGGCGTCCGCCAATCTCAAGTAAGCCCCAAGATAGGATATACCTTTGCAAATGGACTTCGGTCTGTGTTGCGGCAGGACCCTGATATCATCATGGTGGGTGAAATTAGGGACCAGGAAACAGCCAATTTGGCCATTAATGCAGCCTATACGGGTCATTTTGTGTTATCGACCCTTCATACTTCTGACTGTGAAACCTCTCTTAAGCGATTGGCAGGCTTCAATGTCGACTCCTATTTATGTGCCCAATCGATACGTGGTATTTTGTCACAAAAGCTGTCATTAAAACTTTGCCCGCAATGCAGAGAGAAGACATCTTCTCCCAATGGATTTTCTCATTCTTTTGAAGGCAAGGGGTGTGAGGGTTGTGATTATTTGGGGTATCAAGGGAGAACGGTTTTGAGTGAATTATTGGTAGTAGATAAACAAATCCGTGACGTAGATTCACTTTCTTCGTTGTCGCAAAGGTTGGAAGATATGCCATTCTTTAAGTTTAGGGAAGATATCAAATCTAAAGTTGAAAAGGGTGAGATTGCCTATCATAGTGGGCTTGAGGGTGTGATGTAACCATGTTTCTCACAGTAAAAAAAGTGATAGAAAAATTAGAAAGCGGGCAAGTCGGTGTGATGCCCTTTGATACCGTGTGGGGGTTGGGCGGTCTCATGACAGAAGAGGTGGTAAAACGAATGGCTGCTTTAAAGCATAGAAGTGCACAAAAGCCCTTTTTGATGCTCATTCCAAATAAGGGCTACCTTCACAAAGTTGCAGTTGAAATCCCCGAGTATGCCATTAAACTAATGAACAAATATTGGCCGGGTCCGATGACTTTAATATTCAAAAAAAGCCCTCAAATTCCAGACTATGTAACTGCCTCCAAAGATACGGTTGCAGTGCGG
>JABSQL010000098.1 GCA_013215865.1 Candidatus Margulisiibacteriota bacterium | reverse complement strand
TATGAAAAGAACATTTCAACCGAATCAAAGAAAAAGAAAAAGGACCCACGGGTTTAGGGTACGTATGAGATCTGTGGGCGGACGTCGCGTCCTCAATAACCGACGCCGAAAAGGCCGACAAAAACTCGCAGTGTAGAGATTGTCTCTTCCCTCGGGCGCTTTCCCAAAATCGAAGCGATTAAGGCACAAGCATCATTTTAAATATGTATTTGATCGTGCGAAACGTATCGAATGTCCGAGTGTTAGAGTCTACTTTACAAATGCGTTAAATGAACATGGGCAGGTTGGCTTTATAGCGAGTAAAAAAATAGGTTCGGCTGTGGTAAGAAATAAGAGCAAAAGAATAATGAGAGAATGCTATAGGCATCTCCAGTCTAACTTTACTCGTGAAGTGGATATGATTTTAGTGGCCAAGAAGTCAGAGATGATAATCTTGGATGTAAAATCAAGCATGAAAACAGGTATGGAAAAACATAAACTTTTAAAATATGAGTAAACAACTGATTTTATATACTATACGGCTCTATCAAAAGGTTATGGGCTACATTAAAGGGCCTACATGTCGCTTTTACCCGACATGTTCCCAGTATGCCTATTTAGCCATTCAAACGAAAGGTGTTTTTAGGGGCTTGGGGCTTGGAATGATTAGAATAAGTAAGTGTCACCCGTTCCATCCTGGTGGAATCGATGAAATAGGAGTTAAGCATGGGTCCCATTAAAGCGATTGTGGAAAATGTAATGTTGCCGTTTCTAACATTTTCCTATGAAAATATATTTCCCAACTATGGGGTTTCTATTATTTTGCTTACCGTTCTCATTAAGATCATCTTTTTCCCGTTAACCAAGAAGCAATTCCATTCAATGAAAATCATGCAGAAATTGAAACCTAAACTACAGGAGATTCAAAAAAAGTACAAAAAGCAACCCGAAAAGCTTCAAAAAGAAATGATGCAGCTATATAAAGATAATAAGGTGAACCCTTTAGGCGGATGTTTGCCGCTCTTAATTCAACTGCCGTTTCTATTTGCACTCTATTACACCATCAATAGTGATGGGTTTAGTGCATTGATTGCACAACCAGGAATTAATCCCGGGCTCTTTTCTTTTTGGTTGCCCAATTTGGGTATGCCTGACCGCTTTTATATTTTGCCCCTGTTAATCGGTTTATCGGCTTTTTATTCACAAAAGTTGACCATAACAGATGAAAAACAGGCTAAAATGATGATGTTTATGCCTTTGATTATGTTTGTGATCTGCCTGAACCTACCCTCTGGTGTGTTACTGTATTGGGCAGCATCACAAATTATTTCAACGGGTCAACAAATCCTTGTAATGAAGGAAAATACAACTTAAGAAGGAGTAGACGCATGAAAAAAGATTTCATGAGATTTTTTAAAGGGTTTTCCGGTAAACCTAAAGGCCAAAGTGAAGAAGACGTTAAGCAAAAAGAATTCGCTATGAATCAAAATGATGAAGAGGAATTTGAGATTATTGAAGAAAATACACAGGAAAAAATTAAAAAAGATCCCTTCTTGTTTTCGGACGAAATCGTCGACTTTTGCACTGAAAAACTGAATGAAATCCTCTCTAATTCCGAATTTGATTGCGCTGTAAAAGTAACAGAAAAATATAATGATGTTCTTTGGTTGGATATTGAATCTGAAGAAAGTGTGGGGCTTTTAATCGGTCGTGAAGGCTCCACATTAGAGGCATTACAAGTCATTTTAGTGGCCATGGTTCATAAGTCTCATAAAGCATCTGTGAAAGTCATTCTAGATGCAGGCGGATATCGTCTCAAACGGGAAGAATCTTTGAAGCAAATGGCTAAAAAGGCGGCTCAATCGGCATTGAAACGAAGCCGCCCTGTGCCTTTAAAACCCATGTGCGCCTCTGAGAGAAGGGTTGTACATTTACTCTTTCAAGGACATGACAAAGTTAGGACCTACAGCAAGGGTCAAGGATCAGGTCGACATGTGGTTTTGGAGTGGAAGTCAGCATAGAGACCATTGCAGCCATTGCAACCCCTCCTGGCGTGGGTGGGGTGGGGATTATACGGATATCCGGACCTGATGCGACACGTATTTATCGAGCAATATTTTCAGTTAAATCTCTAAAACCACGGTATGTCCAATATGGGCATATTGAAGATCCGAAAACGCATACCCAAATTGATCAAGTATGTGCCATTTATTTTAAGGCACCCCATTCCTATACAGGTGAAGACGTTATTGAATTCCACTGTCACTCAGGACCCTATATTCTTAAATCGATTCTTGCTCTCATCATTGAACAGGGTGCACAGATTGCGGGGAAAGGAGAATTCACAAAGCGGGCGTTTCTAAATGGTAAAATGGACTTAACCACCGCAGAATCGGTTATTGACCTGATACATGCAAGCTCTCAAAATGCCCACTATGTTGCGTTGAGTCACTTGAAAGGGTCTTTATTTAATACGATATCTAAAATCAGAAAATATTTCATGGCACAGTTTGAACAAATTGAAGGCAGCATGGACTTTCCAGATGAAGTACCCGCTATCAACAGAAAGCAGTTTGAAAAAGAATGCCAACACCATTTAAAGCACCTGTCTCATATGGTATCGATTCAGGATTATGGAAGAATGATTACAGGGGGGATACGGTGTGTCATTGTAGGCAGACCCAATGCAGGAAAATCTTCTTTGCTGAATACGCTTTTAGGAGAATCCCGGTCTATTGTGACGTCTACTCCTGGGACCACAAGAGACTATATTGACGCAGAGGTTGAAATAGGGGGTGTGTCGGTTACCTTCACCGATACAGCAGGTATCCGTGAATCCTCTGATAAGATAGAAAAGTTGGGTCAATCACGGGTAAAATCCCTGATCCGGTCTTCTCATATTGTATTGTGGGTCATGGATAACTCAGATTCTTTTTCTAAAGAGGACATCGCTTGGTATAAAGTGATAAAGACCTGTCCTCATATACTGGTGGTGAACAACAAGACCGATCTAAAACGGGCCCGACTAAAATTACCAGATACATTTTCTCGTCTTCCTATATGTAGAGTATCAGCCAAAAAAGCAACAGGTATCCACCATATAAAAGACCATATTTACAATGTATTTTGTAAACAAGCAGAAAATATGGACCTGGACTTAGTGTGTAATATTCGGCAGCTTATCGTTTTAAAAGAAGTAAAACAGTTTCTGGAAGATCTTATTCAATCCCTTCAAAAAGGATTTGAAGATGACGTTCTTTCAATTGACGTTAAAGCCATTATTCATAAATTAGGAGAGCTAACGGGTGAGGAGATAACCGAAGAGACATTGGATGGCATATTTAGTCGGTTTTGTGTTGGGAAATAAGGATAGGGAATGAGGGGCTCCTGTCCCTCCCCCGGGAATTAGGGAGATTTAGGGGGTTTTCTGTTAGAGCCTACAAAACAACCTGTTTCTGGTCTTTTTCTTTTTCCTCTTTAAAGTTACCTTGAGATCGTTGTTCAAGGTCAAGCGTATGATTCAGTTTTTTAATAGATTCTTTTAAGAAGCTGACAGTATCTTGAAGATGGTCCACTTGATGGAGTGTCCGGTTATAGGTACGATATTCTTTCCTTTCTTTCCTTAAGAAATAGGTGACCACATACAAGGTGATTAGGATTTGAATGACGGTAAACACAAATGCATATTTCAAGAAAGAAAAGAAGTTTAAATCGTTGAGAACTGTAAAGAATGACATGAGTGGAAACTGGTTAGACTTCTGAGAAATACCATTCGATGCGTTTAAGCTAGATTCAGAGGGGATATCCGCTGCATTTTTAATATTTGCGGCCCACTGCTTTCCCAATGTATATGAGGTTGTACCGTTTGCGATAATATCTCCATGGGTGACATCAAATATTTTGATTTTATGAACCATACCCATATGTTGGTTTTTGTAGAGACGTATGCGGATCTTTCCAATATCGAGTCCCTTTTCATCTACATCCATCAGTGTGGAATAGATATTTTCAGCTCTGGCAAAAGTAGAGTCAAAAGAGCCTTTATCAAATAGTTGTAGTACAGTTTGTCCATTAATAACGATACTGGGGACCAACCTTTCGTTAATCAGATCTGTATGAATTTTAATATCACTTTTTGAGAAAACAGTGCCTGTGAATACCAGCAGACAAAGCAGTAGCATGAGGCATTTTTTTAACATAATTTTCGTTTCTCCTTAATCTACTTTCTTTAATTTTGTGTATAGCATTGTAAAAACTGGGCTGGCGATAAACACGGATGAGTATGTTCCTGCGAGTATGCCGATCAATAATACTAACGCAAACCCTTTAATCGTTGTACCACCAAAAACAAAAAGGCAAACAATCACAAAAAGGGTTGTTAGTGAGGTGTTTATGGTTCTAAATAGTGTTTGATAAATCGATTTATTTACCAATGGATGAATGGTTTGGCTGTCTTTCACATGAACCAAGTTTTCACGAATACGATCAAATACAACAATAGTATCATTGATAGAGTACCCCAAAATCGTTAAAATGGCCGCAACAAAGGCGGTATTAATTTCAATATTGAGCAGGGAAGCAAGGCTTAATGTGATAATACCATCATGAATAGTAGCAATGAGAGCGGCAAGTCCAAAAGCCAAATCAAATCGCCACGTGATATACAGTAATAGAGCAATCGAAACCAAAACGATAATCCATACAGATGTTTCTTTAAGTTCTTGCCCAATGGTGGGGCCGATAATATCGACTTCTAACAATTCCATATGCCCCAACTTTTCTTGCAGTTGTGACTGAATGGCCAACCGTCTTGAATTATCTAAAAACTGGGTATGGATAATGATTTCTTGGTCATTTGTAATTTGAATATTGCTTTTCTCGAGACCAAACGATTTCAAGATATGCCGCATATTTTCAATGAAGCGAATATTAACATCTGAAACGGTTTTGTCAGAACTCCGGTTTGAGTAGCGTTCAGTCAATGCATCAAATTTCAAAAGCATGGTGGTTCCACCTGTAAAGTCGATGCCAAAATTGAGAACAGGTTTTTGATTGAGGGCGTTGGAAAAGCTGTTACCCACCCCCAGTAAAATGACCGCAACAGAAATGAGAAACCACAGATTCTTTTTCTCAACAATTCTAAACGGTTTCATGTTGATTCCTTTACTTTAAACAAGGGCTTATTTCGATTTTCAGAATAGGCCGCCATAAAGTCCATAAATATACGGGTTACAAAAATAGCTGTGAACATACTCATGAGGATACCAATACTGAGTGTAAGAGCAAACCCCTTAATGGTTCCCGTCCCGAGCCAAAACAATACAATAGCGGAGATAAGTGTTGTTATATTCGCATCTAAGATGGTTAAAAATGCGCGTGAGAACCCTTTGGGTATGGCAATCTTAAGAGGGTGCCCTGCTTGTTCTTCTTCTTTGATGCGTTCAAAGATAATAACATTGGCATCTACAGCCATTCCCATTGTGAGAATCAGTCCTGCAATGCCTGGTAAGGTGAGGGTGGCATGAAATAGTTTAAGAATACATAGTGTGAAGAAAAGATAGATTAGCAGGGCAATGCCAGCAAACACCCCTGGTACTCTATAAATAAGGGCCATAAAAATACAAACCATTACCAAACCCAAAATGGCAGCCCTTTTACTTTTCTCAATTGAATCTTTCCCTAGGCTCGGACCGACAATTTTATTGGAGATGATTTCTACAGGAACAGGTAGAGCACCGGCTTTTAGTTTGATGACCAGATCTTTCATTTCCTTTAAAGAGAACCCACCTGAAATGATGGCTCTTCCACTTGGAATGGGTTCATTGATGTTGGGGGCTGATATAACGGTACCGTCCAGAAGTATAGCTAAAGGCTTTCCGACAGAGGTGGTGGTAATGTCTCGGAATATCTTTCCCCCTTCTGCATTAAATTCAATATTAACAGCAGGTTTTCCATGTTGATCCGTTCCAGGAGAGGCGCTTTTCAAGAAGGCGCCTGTTAATACGGTTTTGTGTAGAAAAATGGGTCTTTCTGAAATGATTTTTCCTTGGTTGTCATATTGTGGGACAGACGATAGTACGGCACCTTTTCCCGCTAGAATTTCAATTTGTTGAGGGGTCAATTGGTCAGCATTTCCTGGTGCCCATTCACCCTCTTTGAATTCAAGAAGAGCGGTTTCACCAATTAATTTGATGGCCCGTTCAGGGTCTTTGATACCGGGTAATTCCACTATAATTTGACGGAGCCCTTTTTTTTGAATAATGGGCTCTGAAATACCTAAGCTATTGATACGGTTCCGAATGATGGATAGCACACCGAGTATAGTTTGCTGATCAATTTGAATGTTTGGTGTTTCTTTGGCTTCTAGAATCAAACGGGTTCCGCCCTGTAGATCCAGGCCTAAGTTAATGGGAAACCGTACATAAATAAATGCAGCAGCGGCCAAAAGAATGAGTAAAAATATCGACTTTACTTTTCGAGAACCTTTCACTTAACTGTGTACTCCTTAGGGTTTGAGGGCATAGTGAATTATACCAACTTCATCTTTTGTTTGTCTATTTGTCTTTCATATGGGGAAAGAAAATCACATCCCTGATAGAGGGTGAATTCGTTAGAAGCATAACCACTCTATCAATGCCAATGCCAAGGCCACCTGTAGGCGGCATCCCGTATTTAAGGGCATTAACATAATCCTCGTCCATTTCATGGGCTTCTTCCCAACCGTCGCTTTTTGCTTTCACTTGATCTTTAAACCGTTCCAGTTGATCAACTGGGTCATTGAGTTCAGAGAAGGCATTGGCAATCTCCATTCCGTTTATGATCAACTCAAACCGTTCAACGAGTTGGTCGTTATCTCGTTTTCGTTTGGCCAAAGGAGACGTCTCCCAAGGGTAATCGATGATAAACGTGGGTTCGATGAGTTTGGATTCAACGGTATCGTCGTATAGGTCTGTAATGAGTTGGCCGCGGCTTTTTGTTTGGGTTGTATCCAAGCCCAGTTCCTTGGCCCTTTTTTGAAGGTAGGCGTCATCACCGTCACAATCTACGTCTGAGTATTCTTTAAGGGCGTCTTTCATGGTGATTCTTTTAAACGGTGTTTTAAATGAAATCGTTTTGTCTTGATAGGTGATGGAATTTGTTCCAGTGATTTCTGTGACAAGATAGGAGAGTAAGGTTTCGGTTAGAGACATCATGTCATTGTAGTCGGCATAGGCTTGATAGAGTTCGAGTAGGGTATATTCGGGATTGTGTTTATAAGAAATGCCTTCATTTCTAAAGACACGGCCGATTTCAAACACCCGTTCAAATCCCCCAACAATGAGTCTTTTTAAGTGAAGTTCCAGGGCGATTCGAAGATACAGCTTTTGATCAAGGGTATTATGATGGGTTTCAAAGGGTTTGGCAGCTGCCCCGCCGTAGATATTATGAAGGACAGGCGTTTCGACTTCAAGAAATGCCTGTTGGTCCAAGAAATTTCGAATATTTCGAATAATATGAGACCGGGACTTAAAAACTGTTTTAACATCGGGGTTGGCAATCAGGTCAACGTATCGCATTCTGTATCGCAGCTCTTTGTCTTGAAGACCATGGTATTTTTCGGGGAGGGGGTGTAGAGATTTGGTAAGTAGTATGAATGTTGTTACGTAAATAGAGAGTTCGCCCCGCTTAGTAACAAATGGGTGACCACTGATACCAATAATATCTCCCACATCCAGATTAAGAAGGTGGTCAAAGCTGTCTCCGAGGGTGTTTAGATTGCCGTAGAATTGCAGGGTTCCAGAATCATCCATTATGTTACCGAACATGGCTTTTCCATGTCCTCTTTTGGCCATGAGGCGGCCTGCAACGGTTACTGAATCTTCTGATTTTTCCGTGATATCTTTGTACGTTTCCACAACAGACTGAATGGGATGTGTGGTGTTGAAGGAGTGAGCAAACGGGTTCATACCGTTTTCTTTGAGGGTGTTACATTTTTTAAGTCGATTTTCCTCTTCATTGAGGGGTGTTTCTATCATAGTGATCCTTGGTAGTATAGCTAAGTTCTCCAATCTCTGAAAGAGGACAACCCACGCTGGGTCCATTCCTAAAGAGTTGGGTGGTTATTTTATCAGAACGAAGCCCATATTTTACTTAGAAATTACATTCCATCCACAACCAGTGTAAAAACGAAAATCCATTGATCCTTTTAGCGCATGCGTACTTTCACCAGTATACGGATCAGAGAATATTACCATCTTTTGATCTCCAGTTTGCTCTGTGGGGGGGAGTTGTTGTTGTTGTTCCAAAGAATAACGCTTTGGTGGTATATGTTGTGGTGGTGGTGGTTG
>JABSQL010000097.1 GCA_013215865.1 Candidatus Margulisiibacteriota bacterium | reverse complement strand
TAATGGCCTGTCCAATGATCATGATGCGTAACAATTTTCCAGAGCTACTGGGCTGACGACCTAAAGATTGAACGGCCTTCATAGCGATAGCCCCTTCACCAATCGCAGATCCAATCGCACCCATTCCGATCGCAATACCCGCACCTAAAACAGAACAAATTCCTGCAAATATCATGATCCCCTACCTTTGCTGTGCAATATAGGTCACTGAAAGCATTGTAAAAACAAATGCTTGGACCAAACCAGCAAAAAGCCCAAAAAAGGCAAATAGACCAACAGGAATCAACACGTGTTTCAACAAAGATGATACGATAACGATAATCATTCCCCCTCCAAAAATATTACCAAATAAACGAAATGAGTGGGAAACAACATTTGATAAGTTTCCAATGACGGCTAAATAGAAAAAAGGATTGAGCCAAAAGAAGTAAATATAGGGTGCTTTGGCAGGAACAGGATCCATGTAATCTTTAAAGTACTGAACAATACCTTTATTTTTGATGCCATAGGTATGTACCACAAAAAATACCAATATTCCAAGGGCAAGGCAGGTGCTTACAAATTTTGTGGGTTCTTCAAAGGGGGGGACGTTAAATAAAAAGCTATACCAGTTATCGGGACTCGACAGGATATTAATGGCTGTAATACCTTCAAATACTATTTTTGCATCTGGGGTTCCTAACAGTCCGTGTCCTAAGGCAATAAAACTACCGAATATGCGACAAATATTGGGGAGAATGCCAATCCAGTTGGAAAGTAAAATAAACAGAAAAATGGTCGCAATAAGGGGGAGAAACTTTTGGCCATCCTTTTTCCCCAAGGTACTCACCGTAATATCATCCAGAAACTCGATCACAATTTCAAACATATTTTGTAATTTACCCGGAACAGATTTGAGGCCTCTTGCCGCGAAGAAGCTCAGTGCTATTAGGATGCCCATAACCACCCAGGTCATGATAATCATGTTAGGGTTAAAGGTGATTTCTCTACCCAATAATGTAATTGTACTTAATGTTACTTTACCTATTTCGTCCACGATTCATCCTCTTTCTATAATGATAGAAACTGATTATAAGCTCCATGACAATATGGATTAACTGAAAGGAGAACAAGAATACCAGAACTACCCAAAGATTTAAATAGGCAGAAAACTTTAATGCCACTCCAATGGGGATGGCACAAAGCATCAAACGGAATAAATAAGCGGGAAAAAATGCATTTTTCTTCTGGGTGGCTAGAATGTGAACTTGTGCGCTTATGAGCTGGTAAAACAGTATATAACTCGACACACTACCCAAGAGTGCAGAGAGAATTAGCAAGGGATGTCCCATGATGATACAGACACCGATGAATAGACCCAGGATCGTCCCATTTATTTGGAGGTTTTTTCGAATGAGGGGTTTTAGATTTTTAGGAATGGTCATGGGAAAGTACTTTGTACATACACCAAAAGCCAACGGCGAGGCCGATCAAAACAAAAATAATCAGAAAAGCGGGGGGTAAATGGGCATAGTAGATGCTTGCCAATCCCAATCCAATGAAAGAAAAAAGGCTTAACATCATAGACAGCCCAACTTTAATTAGCAAAGATAAATACGGTATATGTGTCATGATTTAATGGCAATAAATCCAGCAAAATTATACCACTGAAAAAAACATTCCGTGATGGTAAACCCACTCTTTTTCAACAGAGTCAGATTATCAGATGCGCTTAGGGGAATTAATACTGTTTCTAATGCTTTCTTCTTTTGAGAAATTTCAAGATCCGAATAATGCTGGTCTTTCTTAAATGAATGGTAAAGATGGGTATACAGAGGCGTCAAGTGTTCGTTTTCTGGGTGAATTTTTTCAATTAATATGAGTCCTCCAGAAGGACAAATTCCTTTGTGTATAGACTGGAGTAAAGGCAATCGATTAGAAGGGTTTATAAACTGAAGTGTTAGATTGAGAATAGCGACCGAGGTGTTTTTGATGGACATCGGGCGGTTCAAATCATGACAACCAAATGTGAGTGAATGGTCAGAATAAAGATGAGATTGTCTTGAGGCTAATCTCAGCATGTCACGACTGGAATCAATGCCTGAAAAGTGGATGGTTCGGTCCGATATAGCATCACAAAGGCAGCGGAGGGTTTCACCTGTTGCGCATCCAAAATCATATATAGAGGTATGGGGTTGTACAATAGATTGGGATAAACCCACAATCATATCTTGAATTTGGGAATAAAATGGGATGCTTCTTTTCGCCATATCATCAAATGCTAGGGCTGTTTTACGGTTAAACGTAAACGTGGGTACCTGTTGAATTTTCTTTTTATATATAACGTCTTTCATTTTTTCTTTCATCATAAGTTATCATGAAAGACATTCCCTGAGGAGTGTTTAAAAATAATAAAGATCGGGTATAACCATTTCATAGTGTAGATGTAGGAAATGTACAAAGGAGTGGTAGCAAGATGTTTAAGTCCCAAGTATATGCGGTATTAATATGTATAATGTTAACAGGCTTATTTCCGAATACAGTGATGGCCGAGAGTGCTTTTTCAAATTCTACAGAAAATTTAATTGATCAGGTTAGAGATAATATTCATCAGGTTCATTGGGGAGATTTAACCGATTTATATGATGGTTATATCTTGGCGACTGTCTCAGGAAATGTGAATGTATCTATGGAAAAGAGTTTGTCAATTTTGGTTGGGAATCAAATGGGTGATACCTATCAACCCACCGTTATAAATAGAATAAGTGAGCATATTAATTGGAAAGCGGTTGAAAAACAGCTTGCAACATTAATGGGTCACCAGCAGTATGTCATGCAAAACAATCCCTATGACGATAAAGACATATTGGTTATGTTCATTCTTACTTCTCATTTCTCCAAACCTTGACGACTTGTATATGCGAGCTTGATAATACGGGTTATGAAAACGGCTGTTAAAGAACCTGAAAAGGTTCGTATTTGGGATGTGTTTGATCGAATTGCGCCGCGATATGATTTGTTAAACCGCCTATTATCTGGTGGAATTGATCAAATATGGCGTTCAAAAGCCGCCCGTTATTTACCGGAGGAGTCTCCTTTCGTACTATTAGATATGGCCACTGGAACCGCAGATTTACTCATCACTTTTTTAAAGAAAAGCCCATTTATTACACACGCAATTGGGATGGATATGTCCCGGAAATTGTTAGAAATTGGACAAAAGAAAATAGATCAGAGTGGGTTTTCAAAGAAAACCAGTTTAGTCCATGGAGATGCATTGAAAATGCCCTTTCCTGATGCACATGTTGATGTGATTTCAATATCGTTTGGGATCCGAAATTTCTCTGACTTGGATACCGCATTTCGGGAAATAAAGCGGGTATTAAAGTCAAAAGGCAGACTCATCATTCTCGAGTTTTCCATTCCGCAAAACCGATGGATCAAACCCATATATTTATTTTATTTTAGAGTGATATTACCTGTCATTGGCAGCCTCATTTCTGGAGACAAAAGTGCATATAAATATCTCAATCAATCAGTGGAGACGTTTCCTTTTGGTGATGCATTTTGTGAGATTTGTCGGGCCCATGGGTTTACGGTGAAGGCGATTCCCCTTACTTTTGGGATTGCAACAATTTATAGTGCTCAAAAATGCTAACCCTTACATCAAATATATCTCTTCAAGATCTTAAAGCGGTGGTTTTGAAAGAATTACAATCGATATTGAACACGTATTCTGGTTCCGCAGGGTCACTAGAAAAATTTATTCACATAAAATTTCCCATCGAAAATACGTCCTTACTGACGTGGTTAGCCTCGCATACATTGCCGAAGTTTTATTG
>JABSQL010000096.1 GCA_013215865.1 Candidatus Margulisiibacteriota bacterium | reverse complement strand
TAAAGGCTGTCAAAACCAGCTAATACTTTCCATTGATGGAATGAGTCAAAAACAAAGGGGAGGTCCATGCCATGAACGCCTCCGATGAAGAAACCCTATTTATGTTTTTTATAATCAAAACGATAGGCAAAGACCTGTTGCAAATTATTAGGATGATCAGCAAAAGCGCTTAAGGTTTCTTGGGTACCCGTGATTAGAAATTAAGGATCTCGTTTCATATAACGCGCGAGTAGGGAAATAAAATCAACCTTCGTTTTAATCAGAAAGTTGATTTTTACAATTATTATTTTAAAGTTCTCTTACAAGCTCATTTCAAAACAAGCTGCATAGTTTGAAGTTGGCTGATTCAACCATTGATACCCCTGCTCATTCAAAATAATACACAGCCCGTCATTCTCTATTTTGGCATTTTTTATAAATGTGTCAGAAGCCTCATTGTGCTCCGAGTTGAGTGCGCGTAAGCGTTTAAAGGTTTTAATTTCAGGTAGATGGATCGTAAAGATTCTTGATTGCGTACAGCCCATAATAAATATATAAATCTTTTCGCCTTCATCAGTCTTTTTATAGGTAAAGCGCAGCTTATGACCTTCATCACTACGCCCAGAAGGCCTTTGCCACGGAGTTGTGTCATGTATTGCTAGCGAGTTTATTTTCATCCATTTTGCAAATTCATTTAGGCGACTTGAAATAATGGAGGGGATATTACCCTTAGAATCGACGCCTATATTTAACAAAAGATTGCCATTTTTTGAGACTGTATCCACCAATGTGAATACTATCTCCTCTGCATCCATGTAATCAGACTCACCTTCGGCCTGATTGTAGGCAAAGGAATGGCCAAGGCCTCGAGTGGCTTCCCATTTATGGTCTTGTATATCAGGTATATTGCTATACTCAACGGTACGGAAATCCGAATAGGCTTGATTGGTTTTGGCAAGGCTAGCAAGATCACCGTTATTCTTTCTCACCCACCATAAACCCACTTTTTCGATGAACCAAGCGACAAGATTGAGTTTTGCAAATCGATTGATAATGCGCATGTCGGCAAACCGGTCGTTAACCACCCCTTGCTCAACTTTGCTAAAATAGTATTCAAAAATTTCACGAGCATTGCTGCCAGGATAAGAAATGTCATTCCAGATAATATCTGGAGAATAACGATCAATCAGCTCTTTAAAATGATTGCTTATATATTCCTGATAAGCTTTACTCACAGGCGCAGCTGAGAAAAAACCTGAGATGCCCTTAATAAAACGTTGATTAAATGACCAGTCGTAACCACCAGAATAGTAAACACCGAATTTCATGCCATGCTTGCGTGTCGTTACCGATAGCTCATCAACAAGATCTCTTTTGGAAAACCAACCCTTCTTTCTAGGGTGAGGATGCTTGCTTGGCCAAAGTGTATAGCCGTCATGGTGCTTAGTGGTTAAAACAACATATTTAGCCCCCATCGACTTAAATAGTGTTCCCCACTCTTCTGGATCCCAGCTTAGAACATCCTTTGAGAACTGATTCCCAAATTCATCATAGGAATATTGTTCACCGTAATTCTCGCGATGATGAATCGCGGTAGGACTATCACCACTTTGAAGAGAATTTAAATACCATTCAGCATAAGGCAGCTCTTTGAGAGATTCGGAGCCTTCCTGAATAAGTTCATCGACTGCTTTTCCTGAAGGTGCCCAGGCAGGAACAGTGTAAGGACCCCAGTGGATAAAAATACCTAGTTTAGCGT
>JABSQL010000095.1 GCA_013215865.1 Candidatus Margulisiibacteriota bacterium | reverse complement strand
CTTTGCTGTCTTCTTCTGTTTCTTTTGTTAACGTTTTAAGTAGCTTATCATAGTTGATTTTTTCTGCTTCTTTATCGCTAACGTATCCATCTTCATCGTAGTAAACAACAATGGCCCAAAGATCTTGAGAAAGTAGGGGTGTGTTTGCGGGTATAATGAGTCCCCATCCGCCAAAGCCGGGTGGATTTCCCCATATTTTGGATAAAAATATATCGGCATCTTTTTCAGCTAAAAATCGAAATTGATTTCCGAGCGAAACTTGTGCAACCCCATCACCGAGTGTGATATTCCCTTTTTGAATATCCAGACTTGAAACAATGTCCTCCAATTCTTTGTCATAGGCGTCCTCAGAAGCTGTCTCTGCCCATAATGGGTGAACCACCGTTATGAAAAGAATTAGCATTGAGATAGAAATGCGTTTAACTGTATACATGGTATCTCCTTTTTTTGATGTTCAATTTAGGTTTTATCTGGAATATATTGTCAGATAATTGATCATCCTTTACATATATATCGGACGAAAAGAGAAATAATTTCACTTAAATGTATTTAAATTATCTGTTTTATTTTATTGGGTTTAACCGACGTCCGCCTGAAAATGAGAATATGGGCTTGATGATGGTACCACCTGCTTGTTCGATTTTCTGCTGTGTCTTTTCAAGTGATGGATATTGTTGCTTGTTTCCATCCTCATATTTTATGAAAATAGTATAATAAAAGGAATATATCCCCTCATTATTTCCGAGAAACCTTAACGGCTTTTTCAGCCCACAATGTCAATTGGTCTTGATCTTCCAAGATATCTTCGGGTAATTGGTAATAAGAGATACGAACGGGTTTCCCTTTTGCTTTATATATAAACGGGCCCATACCAAGGGCCTCAAATTCTGGTATGGTGGATTTGTCTGCTTTTAGATATACCGTATCTTGATCGACTAATCCGAACATCACGCTATCCAGGTAAATGCCAGCGCCGCCAAACATTTTACGAATTGTAATTGAGCCCAAAAAGGAAAATTGCTCCCAAATGTACTCGTTAAAACTATCTTTTGTCATGATAGGTATTAGTGTATCAGATTGGGCAGGATTTTACATAATGATACATGGCTTTTATTAGCTATCCAATCCCCAGCATAGGAATTATTGTTTGCCATATTCGTAGACCTCTCTCCCTTTAACCTATACTTTCTTCTATATTGGCGAAATCTGTAAGTACCCCATTTTGTTCTTCTGCATTAACTTTAACAGTACTATGGCCATCTACGTTCCTGAAAACATGTATTTCACCCTTATTATTGGTACAAATTAAATAATGTATATGATTTTTTACTGTATTGAATCTTGTAAATTTTCCAGTAAATGTTTGACCGTCAAGCGTGAGCGATCCATCGCCAAGTTGTTTGATAGCCTGTTTTCTAATCCATTGATTTATTAAATCTTTCACTTTTTTTGGATTCCTACGGCTCCTGAGAATGGCAGTTTTGATTTTGCCAGTGACTTCTTCTCCGTTGATCCAAATGTTCGTGCTTTGCCTCATGCCGACGCTAAAAAACTTATACTTTTTAGTGTAGGATCTATTTTTAGAAAAGTCATCAAAGAGTGTTTTTGTTGTGCCAATTATAGCTGTGTTGGGAAGCCGTAAAGAAGTTTGCTCAGCCATTGATTGACTATGAGAAGTAGATACACCCGTGCTACAACCTCTTAATTCAATCACTTTTACATTAGATTGTGATTGGTAAGTTTCAGCTAGTTCATCTACATTTGTAAGCTGTGATTTATCATCATTATTCATGTAATCTAACCCTGGGTCGCAATGTCCATCGAAAACCACCCAATTAGGGTCTAAATCATTAAGCTGCATTTCTTGATGTAGTTCTGTTAAAGACTGGTTGGCTGTTTTGTGTACATAGAACCGATTCTGAGGATTTCTTGAAGCTATCACCTTTCTTTCTTCTGTACCGGCAATGATGCATTGTTTAGGGTTCCATTTTTCACTAGACGTCTTCAAGAAACGGCGTTGTCTTAATAGATTCTTGAAGTCACGTCTAAATGTAGGAATAATAATGACAGGAACAAACATGAAAAAAAATGGAACTAACCATAAAAGAGCTGCCACCATAAATGTATTGGAATTATATCGTAATTTTGATCGGATAATTGAGAAAGACTCTTCATTTTTCTGCCTATAAAATTCTTTATTCTGAACGGCCACTTCATTTTTCTCTGAATCTTCAGCTGGGTTATCAGCTGGTTGAAGATTATTTATATTAACAGATTCGATGTCTAAGTTGGCCTGTATATTTTCTGATGGAGCATCAGATAGGCTTAATAATTTGTTAAGGGTTATTTCGAATTTTTCTTTAAGATCTATTAGATCACAGATAGTGTCCATTTTCCACTCTTCATTCTGGGCCTTTTTCAATGCGGATTTTATATCGTTTAAAGAAGTCAAGGTAGAGTGAATACAGACCTCTCCCACTTCTTTATTGAAATTCCAATCAGATCTATCTAATTCTTGAGTTTGTGTATCTACTATGGCTAACTCATTTTTCATATCGTCGATAAATAGTTCTATAAGTATAGTGCCTGTATGTCTATGTTTCGTTAAATCTGTTGGATGTATTTTTGCATACATCGTTTGATTAGATTGTAGTGTACTTATTGGTCCTGGCATGTCTTGCCCCCTAACTAAATTTCCACCTTGATTATAGATGGATTGTTTATCTGGCTCTCCAGAAGAAACAGTGGGTAAAGATGAGGGTAAATAAGTAGGAACGAAAGTGACAGTGAGAATGAAAGCAGGGGAAACAGGGCAAAAAGAGAGATAAAACCAAACCTTTAAATATCCCTTCAATTAACAAATAT
>JABSQL010000094.1 GCA_013215865.1 Candidatus Margulisiibacteriota bacterium | reverse complement strand
AGATGCGGTTTTACATGATCCGCTTCTTCAAGTGAAGCACCCTTATTTAAATCAGCCCTTTTTCATCGGCCGATACATTTTATATTTTGTTATTTGGCTGGGTTTGGGGCATCTTTTTTTCAAAGGATCCGTTTCCCAGGATAAAGATGGGAACCCGTCTCACACTTCTAAATTACAAGGTCTTGCCGCTATTGCCGTACTCTTATATGCCTTCAGCCAATCATTTGCTGCCATTGACTGGATGATGTCTTTAACCCCTCACTGGTATTCAACTATTTATGGTGTCTATTTCTTTGCAGGAAGTGCCGTTGCATCTCTATCTGCAATAAGCTTGGTCGCTCTGATTCTCAGGAAAGGTGGATTTTTAAAATCTCTCATTACTAAAGAGCACTACCATGATCTGGGAAAATTATTATTTGGATTCAATATCTTTTGGGTGTATATCGGTTTTAGCCAATATTTCCTGATTTGGTACGCCAATATTCCTGAAGAAACCATTTTCTTTATTGATCGCATATCTACAGGCTGGAGGCCTATTACCATCTTATTGGTTGTCGGGCACTTTTTTGTACCGCTGTTTCTTTTCATGTCTCGGCATGCCAAACGTCATCTAGGTGTTCATGCATTTATGGTATGTTGGATGTTAGCTATTCATTTTATCGATATTACATGGCTGATTAAGCCCACACATAGCTTAGACGGGTTTCATTTCGGCATTACTGATTTTGCTGCCTTTCTCACCATTGGAGGCCTTTTTGTTGGGCTACTCTTTACAAATTTAAAAAAGTTCAGCTTATATCCGTGCAAAGATCCGCGATTGAAGGAATCTATGGAGTTTGAAAATGTCTGATCTTACTGACACACTTCCATCAGAGCCCAAACTCCTTCCAATTGCACTTACTATATTGGTGACAGTCTTCATCATTGTTCTGTTTTTTGGGTATAGTGCATATTATTTTTCTGGTAAAGCATCAGAAGAGCTAAACAGTAAAGAAATAACAGAGAAATCAACTGATTTAACTCAGTTACGGGTGTATGAAGATGAACTTCTAAACCAACTCAAATGGCGTGATAAATCTAAGGGATTGGTAAAAATACCCATCACGATGGCAATGGAAAAGATTGTTGAAAAATACCAGAAATAAAACCACTTTGTTAGTGGGGGTATTTATCCTCATTATAGCCACCATAACACCCGTGGTTGCAAAAGAAATGCTACCTCAGAATTTGGTCGGCGTGGGTATTGAAGAAAAATTAGGGTTGCCCGTGTCTGTAAATACACCCTTTAAGAACGCATCAGGCCAAACGGTTACTTTGGGAAGTATGCTTAACAACAAACCCATTATTTTGAACCTGGTCTATTTTAATTGTCCCATGCTATGCCAAATGGTTCTAACTAGCTTTCATGATAGTTTGTCCAAGCTACCTTTTACTGTAAGAGACCGATTTGATATCGTCTCCCTCAGTTTTGACCCGAATGATACGGTACAGACAGCCGCTGCTTTTAAAGAAAAGTATCATGGAGAAAATAATAAATCCGATCAGAAATGGTCTTTTTTAACGGGGACAAAAACAAATATAAAAGCCTTAACCGATTCAGTGGGTTTTACATATAAATTAGATCCCAAGACAGGGGAATACGCCCACTCTGCAGCCCTGGTTGTTCTGAATCAAGATGGGAATATTTCTCGGTATATTAGAGGGATTGAATATAAACCGTTCACCCTCAAAATGGCGATTTTAGAGGCCATCGATAATAAGACTGTCTCAACGATTGAAAAGGGTCTATTGTATTGCTATACATTTGATAGCAGTTCTAATAGTTACGCGCTTGAGGCCATGTCAATTATGCGTGTTGGTGGTGCTGTAACCGTATTCGTGTTACTTATATTATTTGTAATTTTGAATAGAAAAAGAAATAGGACAATTTAATGGATACAAAATTACAAACTGAAAACTTAATGGACAATGGTAACTTCTGGTTTCCTGAAGCTGTATCTACATTCGCTACCAACGTAGATACCCTGTATAGCTTTATTATGTTTCTTTCCTACTTATTTTTTGGGATCATTATTGCGGCAACTATTTATTTTCTTGTTAAATACCGAAAAACACCTCAGCATCGCAAAGCCTTAAAACATATTACTCATAACAATCTATTAGAAATCACTTGGACTGTTATTCCGCTTTTTCTGTTGATGGTTATATTCTTTTGGGGGTTTAAGGATTATTTAAATATGAATATCGCACCTGGGGATTCACAGGAAATTCGGGTGACCGCAAAAAAATGGGTGTGGGATTTTTACTATCCTGATACGGGCCTCACCACCTCTTCCGAATTAACAGTGCCTGTCAATAAACCGATTAAACTTATTATGTCCTCCGTAGACGTTCTACATAGTTTTTTTATTCCCAATATGAGGGTAAAAAAAGACCTTATTCCCAACAGATATACCACCGTTTGGTTTGAAGCCATTAAACCAGGTAAATACCAAATATTTTGCACAGAATACTGCGGCAAAGACCATTCCAATATGTTGGCCACATTAACCGTACTCTCTGAAAGCGATTATCAAGAGTGGGTGAAGGCGGGAGATCCCAATAAATCTTTGCCTTTAGATCAACTCGGACAAAAACTTTATACAGATAAAGGGTGTGTGGCCTGTCACAGCATTGATGGCACCACTAATATTGGCCCCACATGGAAAGGTTTGTATCAATCAAACAGAACGTTCACAAGCGGAGAATCTCATATTGCAGATGATAATTATTTAAGAGAATCAATGGTTAAACCCATGGAAGAAATCGTTGAAGGATTTCAGGGCGTAATGCCGACTTTCGCAGGATCGTTGAGTGACCGAGAAATTGACGCTATAATCGAATACATCAAAAAAATAAAATAGGAATAATCATGACACAACACAAAAACTACTTAAATGAATTTAAAGGAATTAAATCTTGGTTGTTTACGCTTGATCACAAACGAATTGGCATCATGTATCTGGCATTTATTACTTTTTCTTTCTTTCTTGGTGGTTTATTTGCCGTGCTTCTTAGATTAGAACTACTCACTCCGGACACATTATTTTTCACGGCTAAGCAATACAATCAATTATTTACTTTGCATGGTGCTGTGATGGTCTTTTTATTTATCATTCCCTCCATACCCGCTTCATTAGGAAACTTCATACTTCCTTTACAGATTGGGGCAAAAGATGTGGCATTTCCAAGACTTAATTTGGCTAGTTTTTATATTTATGTCCTGGGGGCAAGTTTTTGCCTCTATTCTTTATTTGCAGGCGCGGTTGATACGGGTTGGACCTTTTATACACCCTATTCTTTGGAGACAGATACCAGTGTGATATCCATGACAATGGGTGCGTTTATACTCGGATTTTCTTCAATTTTAACGGGCGTTAACTTCTTGGTAACCATACATAAAATGAGAGTCAAAGGAATGGGGTGGTTCAAAATGCCTTTATTTATATGGTCTTTATACGCCACTTCAATTATCCAGATTATTGCGACTCCCGTTCTAGCCATTACATTATTACTTCTAATTGGAGAAAAAGTGATGGGAATCGGCATCTTTAATCCTGCTTTAGGTGGAGACCCCATACTGTTTCAACATTTCTTTTGGTTTTATAGTCACCCTGCTGTTTATATTATGATTCTACCCGCCATGGGTATCATGAGTGAATTGGTAACAACCTATTGTAAAAAGGACATCTTTGGTTATAAATTTGTAGCCTACTCGAGTATCGCCATTGCCGTTATTTCTTTCGTAGTCTGGGGTCATCATTTATTTGTCAGTGGACAATCACAATATGCCACTATGATATTTTCATTAATCACTTTTTTAGTTGCGATTCCAACTGCCATTAAGATTTTTAATTGGGTTGCGACGATGTATAAAGGGTCTATTAGCTTTAAAGCACCCTTTCTGTATTTTTTATCTTTCCTTTTCTTATTTAGTATCGGGGGTTTCACCGGTGTCGTTTTAGGTACACTCTCACTTGATATACACCTGCATGATACTTATTACGTGGTCGCCCATTTCCACTATGTCATGGTGGGAGGGACTGTGATGGCCTTTGTTGGCGGTCTTCACCATTGGTGGCCAAAAATGTTTGGTAAGATGTACAGTGAATTTTGGGCACGTGTTTCGTGTTTGTTAATATTTGTTGGATTTAACATGGTATTTTTTACTCAGTTTATTTTAGGGTCCAAAGGAATGCCAAGAAGATACTATAACTATTTAGATCAATTTCAACCTCTACACGCCTTCTCCACAAGTGGCACTTGGGTATTAGGAACAGGCTTTATTATCATGGCAGTGTATTTATTCATGTCTCTCATAAAAGGCGAAAAAGCACCTGCTAACCCCTGGGGAAGCACAACTCTTGAATGGACGATACCTTCGCCCCCTATTCATCATAATTTTGAGACCATCCCCGTCGTCACTGAAGGCCCGTATCATTACCAAAAGTTTGAGGGCGATACCACATGACAAAAACCGTTCAAAAACATATCCCCCATCATGTCGCCCATCATTTTGACTCTGCAGACCAGGAATTCAATTCTGCAAAATTAGGCATGTGGGCTTTTTTGGGGCAAGAGATTCTATTTT
>JABSQL010000093.1 GCA_013215865.1 Candidatus Margulisiibacteriota bacterium | reverse complement strand
TCACCTTTTTATAGTACCTCGAATCAAACGAGCCTAACTATATCAAATGATTACACAAATGTGAATACGACTATAGATAGTAGCGGTAATGCATTTGGCAATTTAATTGTCTATTTGGATTTCCCTTCAGACGCCCTGTCGACAACGCAAACAGCATCTCTTGCAAAAACGACGAACTCCTATTTTTCCTTTTCCCACGCCCCAAATATCTCCTATTATCCCCATTTATTTTCTCTCACCAGCACCACGGAGATGACGACACCCTACCAAATGACCTTTACCCTTCCAGTCTCAAATGGCTTTATCTTATTTGACTCAGAAGGAACTCGTAAAATATCAACCACTCTTATTGGACAATTGTCTATTGCCAGATGGGACGACATAGGCCGATGGCTAACACAAACCAGTACCGCAACAATTCAAAGTAGAAGTACTGGCTCCTCAGCAATCATTACAGCTTCGGTCAACGCCACAGGGAGATTTGGTGTCATTGATACAAGTGGTGTGAATGCCGATTCGAAAACTAGCCTAAAAATCATAAATAAAATATTTAAACCGTCCTCAACAGTTAATAGCTTCTCCTCAGTCACATTTACTTTCCCCAACCCCAATAATAATTTTGTGGAGTTAAAAATATTTGACCTTTCGGGCCATCAAATATATAAAGCTCAATCCTCAGGAGGATCTAGCCTAAGCTGGTCTGGCAATATGCTTTCAGGTGGCCTAGTGAATAATGGATTATACCTATATATGATTAAACTCAATAATAACAATCAAACCTTTTCCGGTTATATTATGGCGGCAAGATAAAATGAAAATAAATGCATCCTTACTTTTTCTTATAGTTTTAAGCGCTCACTGTTTTTCCATTGATTCCTACTCCGTTTATCCCTCGAGGATCATAGGCATGGGCGGAGCTTTTAATGCTGTGACGGGGGACATTGAAACTGTTTTTGTAAACCCGGCGGGAGTCGCAACTTTGCACAAACAATCACTAAATATCTCCTACCGAAACATATCCCCTTCTAGTGGTGATCTATTCAACTTAAGTTACGGAGTATCTGTCCCTATAAAAATAGAAAAAGCTATCTTGCCCATCACTTTATTTGGCAACAATGTTACAGCGGCAGACATTTACCAGCAAAACCGAATCGGAGTCAACTTTTCCTTTGATTTTTCTCAAGTACTCCCAAAAAATAAAATCTTTCACATCTTATCAATAGGGTCAAGTATCGAATATTTTAGTCAAAGTTACATGGGCGATAACGAATACAGCGATGTCTTTGCAGGGGGTAAGTATACTGCCGAAACATATATACTCAATGCTGGGATTTTATTGGGTGTTTTCCTCGAAGACCTCAATCTCTCTTTTACTGGCAAATATATTAATTCCCCAAATATAGGCATATCGGAGAATAATTTAATCTTACCTTCATACATAGTAGGCATATCTTATCTATTCAAACTCTCTCCCGCTATAAAATTACTTACAACCATCGATGCCGAATACCTGCAGTCCTCACAATTTACTTTTAGAGTTGGACTTGAACTGGGAGTGGGTAAGTATTTTTTAATTCGGGGAGGGGCCGAATATTTAGATAGTAATTTTATATTTGCCTTTGGCCTGGGAATAAAGCCAGAATTAAAAAACAATGCATTTATAATAGGCTTAGCTTTCAATATAATTCCTCAAATGAATAATATGGGTCAAGGAATACACTCCTTAAGTGCCACAATTGGGATGGAATTTTAAATGAAAAAATTATATTATTTCCTAGTCATCATGCTCTGTATATCGTCTAATCTTATTGCACTTATTGTTGAATCTACCAATAACATTTCAACCTATAGTGACAAAATCTTACTCTATAAGTCCGAAGCTTATACTTGTAGTGTAGCAGCTTCCTCCGATTTTATAGCGGGTACAGCCTTTTATAATGCCACTTCTGTCCCTTGGGTGGATATCTCATCCAAAATAACCAAAAAACATAAAGCCCTTGGGTATATTGATATAATGGTTACCTGTGTCATGACAAACGAAGGCAATTCGGCTTTTGACAATCGCTGGCGAATGCAGGGGGATGATGACAAAAGAGCAGATTACGATTTCCAGGCCTATGCAGATGGCGTACTTTACGAGGTCATTAGTTCAGACATTAAATATGAAAACAATAGTGATTATATTCTATGGGGAAACAGTGGAGATTTTAAGGCAATTCGATTTCAAGTACCCGAAACCATTGGAAATGAGTACAAAATATTT
>JABSQL010000092.1 GCA_013215865.1 Candidatus Margulisiibacteriota bacterium | reverse complement strand
TAACCAAAAGGACAAATTCGTCTTTAAAATCTGATTGTCGGGCTTCTAAAAGTTTGCCCTGGTAAGATTCCTCACCACGCGCTTGTCGTTCTGCATGTAATACCTGTGCATCAGACATTGCTGCCTTTGCACGTTGTTTATTTGCATATACTTTGGCACCTGTTTGCAGTGCCATTTTTGCTAATCCAAACCACATAATATCTCCTTCAAAAAGTAGGACTTACGCGCGTCGCGCGCAGTTTTACCACCACTCTACTTCAGATTTTTTATCTTTTAACATTCTACGTTGTCCTCCAACTTTATTCTTAGTTGGAATTTCCTCAGGAACTTTAACCACAATGCCACCTTTTAGGTAGCCGTCCTTATTCAGGAACTGTTTTTGATTAACTCCTTTGTAGAAAGGTTCTTTTTTTGCCATGTGTCCTCCTATTTTTTACTTTTTCCGTGTACTGCTCCAGCCGTCGCTGCTGCTGCAACTGGGGCCACGAGTTTAGTCGCACCTTTTGCTTTTGTTAGTATACTAGATTTAGTTCCTTTTGGAACAAAAGGTTTACCAGCTTTGGTATATTTAATATTTATACCTGAGCCTACTTGTTGAATCGCTTTTCCAGCTTCTCTATTAGCCCATACATCAAGTTTTTTTGCCAAACCATGTTTCTTAGATTTTTTAAACCTACTTATGTCTACTGATGGTTTTACTCTATATACAGTTTTAAGCTTTGCTTTTTTACCTTTAACTAAAGCTTTTCCAAATCCCTTGATTGCTGCTCCTACGACTCCCATTATCTTTTCGGTCCTTTTAATGTTTGAACATCTTTACGTTTCATTGTATCAGATTTCAATTTAACTCCAGCCTGTAAATAAGCCTTATCCATTGACGTATCGGCCCTTAGTTCGGCTAGTTCTTCATTTTGTTCTAATTTTTCATCTGAAATGTCTTTAGCCTGAACCAATTTAGCCTGGTCAATATCGACTCTAGCTTCATCATACTCTTTTTTACGCTCTTGGTCCATAGCTCTTAGATCAACTTCTCTAGATTTTAATTTAAGTAATGGATCATGGTCAAACTGGGAAGTGATTTTCTTTTCTTCCTTCATGAATTCTTCAGTCATTTCCGCAATCAACACAGCTTTTCGAGCTTCTATCTTTTGTTGAACCTGTTGTAACTGTTGAGCCGCCTGCGGATTCATTGGCGCCTGTTGTTGTAATTGTTGTAGTTGCATCATTTCCTGACTGAACTCGACCTGAATCTGTTCCATAGCCATTAAGCTAATGTGTTCTAAAATATTCTTTTGTAGAGCTCCCATGATTGGTGGATTGTTCCTCACCAGGTTCGTAGACATAAAATTTAAGTGCGCTGTAATATGAGCCCGATGATCCTGTCCTGGAAACGCTTGGAAGGGTTTACCTGCCAAAGCATCAATGTTTTCCAACGATGGATCTTTAGGTGCATTAGGTGCTGGAGGAGGTAAAACTTGGTCAATATTCTTAACGCCTAGCGCTTCATACATCTTACGATACGATTGATAAAGATTATGCATCTTAGGTTGAGACATTGCGAGTTGTAATTCGGTTTGCGCCAGAGTAATTCTCTGCGTCATCGAGAAGATGTTAGGATCCGCCACAGGTAAAATATCGATTCGATCGTCAAAATCAATTTGCTTAATGGTCCTTGCACCACCGACCACGTCGTATGGATATTCAGGCGGTAGATACGTTGAAATAATTTTAGCGAGTAGTTTAAATTCTTCCTTCATAGAGAAATATAATCTCTTATGAATAGCAGACATCACTTTAGATCCTCTTTCAAGAAGTGCCATCGTTGTTCC
>JABSQL010000091.1 GCA_013215865.1 Candidatus Margulisiibacteriota bacterium | reverse complement strand
TTGTGATTTTCATGGATATTTATTGGTCAGTTTGTGTCTTACTTGTAGGGCTTTGTTTCGGAAGCTTTCTTAATGTCTGCATCTATCGTATTCCGAAAAATATTTCTCTTTCGAATCCGCCATCGACCTGTCCAAAGTGTAAAACATTGATCAAATGGTACGATAACATTCCGGCTTTGGGTTGGCTGGCTCTCTGGGGGAAATGTCGTGCGTGTAAGGCTTCTATTTCTGTTCGTTACCCTATTATTGAATTGGTTTTTGGCTTGATCTGTTTGGGATTATGGATAGGTCACGGTGTTTTTATGGATCAACCTTTCATTGCTATTACATATTGTTTAGCGGCATTTGGACTTTTATTAGGTACGTTTGTTGATATTGAGGAAATGTGGCTTCCCGATCGTGTGACGATTGGTGGGATGATCATATTTCCTATTGCTAGCGTATTAATTCCTGAATTACATGATTCGGTGAGTTGGCTTAGCAGTTTAAAAAGTTCCTTGCTTGGACTCGCGGTGGGTTTCGGTGGGTTTTGGACCATTGGGTTTCTAGGAACCCTCGTTTTTAGAAAAGATGCGATGGGATTTGGTGATGTAAAGCTAATGGGTGGGCTCGGCGCACTTTTTGGTTGGCAGGCTGTTTTATTTATCCTGTTCATTTCCTCTTTATTCGGTTCCATTATTGGAGTCGGCTTGATCTGTATGAATAAAAAAGAGATGTCTAGTCAGATTCCGTATGGACCATATTTAGCACTGGCAGCTTTTGCATGGATGTTCGGGGGCTCGAGTTTGTGGTCCGCAGATATCCAATGGATGGGTCTTTAAGGCCTCTATTCAAAATGAAACAGAAACCGATAAAACGAATCGGAGTATTCGGTGGATCATTTGATCCCGTACATATTGGACATTTAACTGTCGCACAGGATGCGTTTGATCAATTAGATCTTGATCGTTTGATTTTTATTCCTGCTTGGATTTCTCCGCATAAACAAGATCGTCATCCCATTGATGGGAAGTATCGCTTGGAAATGCTCAAGTTGGCAACGAAGGATGATTTTCGATTTGATGTGTCAGATATAGAAATAACACGTGGCGGAGTTTCATACAGCTTCGATACCATTCAACAAGTGAAAGTTGAGTATCCAAATTCCGACGTATTTTTTATTATCGGGCTTGATACAGTCGTAGATTTACATCGCTGGTATAGGGTAGATGAGTTGTTCGAATCTTGTACTGTGATTCCGTTCGGTCGTGGCGGTGAGAGTCCTGAAGAGGTTGCTGAACGGAGCGAACTTACTTTGGCTTGGAAGGTGCAATTATTGGATCGACTCATCCGAATTCATGAAATTGAAGTTTCTGCTTCTGAAATTCGAATGCGTATTGCTGAAGGACTGAGTGTTCAAACTCTTGTGCCGTCAGAGATTGAAATGTATATTACCGAACATCATCTTTATAACTGAGGAATAAATTATGGAACAGGTCCCTGAATTTTTAACAAAATCAATTGAATTTTTAGACGCGAAAAAAACCGAAAATATCGTGGTTCTCGATTTGCGAGATGTCGCGAATATTGCGGATTATTTTGTCGTAAGTACTGCGGCTAATGCTCCGCATCTGAAATCACTTGGTGATGGCATGCAACGCTTATGTAAGGATAACCACTATCGTGAGTCGCGGCATGCTGGGGATGGGCATAGCGGTTGGGTTATCGCCGACTACGACGGTGTAATGGTTCATATTTTTAGTTCGGATATGCGTGAAATATATGATCTTGAGAAGTTATGGAAAGATGCGAAGCGGGTTGAGTTGTGAAATCCTATCGCAAAGAACTTTGGATTAAAGCGCCTCGTCGTCGCGTGTTCATGAATATTACTCCTGATGTGAATGTCTGCTTGCGAGAAAGTGGTATCCAAGAGGGGCTTTGTTTAGTTAATGCGATGCATATAACAGCCAGTGTATTTATTAACGATGACGAAAGCGGTCTACATAGCGATTTTGAAAAATGGCTTGAAAAATTGGCTCCGGAAAAACCACACAGCCAATATGCTCATAATGGGTGTGAAGATAATGCAGATGCGCATTTAAAGCGTCAGATTATGGGGCGAGAAGTTGTGGTTGCCGTTACTGATGGTCAGCTTGATTTTGGACCATGGGAGCAGATTTTTTATGGAGAATTCGATGGTCTCCGAGATAAGCGTCTTCTTGTGAAGATGATTGGCGAATAGTCACTTCCCTATTTTATGTGAAATGAGTATGAAAAAAATCCAGGATTTGGAAAAACGAATTCGCTACCGGTTTAAAAATAAACAACGGGTGCGCGCCGCACTCACACATCCTTCGTTTCGTTATGAGAATTCCGACGTATTAGTGGATAACCAGCGGTTGGAGTTTTTAGGGGATTCCGTTCTTGGCCTATTGGCCGCCGATACGCTCATGAAGAAAAACCCCGATGCACCTGAAGGGGAGTTAACACTGCTGAAAAGTTCATTGGCTTCCGGTGTCGCACTGGCTAAAGCAGCGGCTGAAATTAATCTGGGCGATTATCTCATGATGGGTCGTGGAGAAGCTGCCGCTGGCGGTGCGGATCGAGAGTCTAATCTTGAGGATGCGATGGAGGCTCTTCTCGGAGCCATCTGGTTGGACGGCGGGCTTCGTGCAGCTCGCCGGTTTTTCGATCGGAATATTTTTGAGGTATTAGGTGATGTGGAACCCGCTTCACTCAATCCAAAAGGAACGTTACAGGAGTATTCTCAGAAAAGCGGATTTGGAATTCCCGATTATAAAGTTATTGAACAGAGCGGTCCGGATCATGATCGTTGTTTCACCGTCGAAGTTACAGTCTCCACCTTTG
>JABSQL010000090.1 GCA_013215865.1 Candidatus Margulisiibacteriota bacterium | reverse complement strand
CCCCATCAACCGATACTACCCAGATAGAAGTCACCGTCGATCCCCAGTCTGACCGCTTACAGCTTCTCACCCCCTTTCCTGCCTGGGAAGGTAAAGACTTAAACGGCCTCAAATTATAAATCAAAGTCAAAGGAAAATGTACAACGGACCATATATCAATGGCAGGGCCTTGGCTCAAATATCGGGGCCATTTAGATAACATTTCAAACAACATGCTCATCGGTGCAACCAATGTCTTTAATGAAGAAACCAATTCTGTCTTAAACCAAATATCCGGTACCTATGACGCGGTCCCCAAGACAGCGAGAGCCTATAAACAAGAAAGGATAGACACATTGGTCATCGGAGACGAAAACTACGGTGAAGGATCATCAAGAGAACATGCCGCAATGGAACCCCGACATTTAGGGGTTCGGGCCATTGTTACGAAATCATTTGCACGTATTCATGAAACCAATTTGAAAAAACAAGGTATGTTGGCCTTTACCTTTCAAGGCCCAAAAGACTATGACAAGATTCAGGAAACAGATATCTGTGCTATTGTGGGGTTAACCACTTTTTCACCGGGTTCTGAGATCTCGCTTGTGGTACACCATGCCAGTGGCTCATCAGACATCATCCCCCTCAATAATACGTACAATACGGCCCAAATTGAATGGTTTAAGGCCGGTTCTGCCCTGAATGTGATTAGAAATTCTTAGGGATTTTGACCGCTTTCAAACCGATTTCAAACCGCTTTCAAGCTCAAAAACAATATAACATATAATTTCAATACGTTTTAGTGAAATGTTTTGCCCAAAACGTTCGATATATACATATAAATCAAATGTAAAAGGAGGTGAAAACGATGGCTAATGCAATAGCAGGTCTTAGAAAAAGAATGGAAACGGCAATTAGGGGAAAAAACAAACCTACGCAATTCCAGAAGGCTATGGCTAAATCCAAAAAAGCCTCTGGTTTAGAAACAATTTCTGAATCAAAACACGAAAAAGCCACGAAACCAGCAAAACCAGTTGTAGAACCAGTAAGCTGGGAAACTTGCTTAACTGAAAAATCATAACAAGACTAACGAATACTAGTCTCTTCTTGACCCTTAAACACATAAATTTGAGGGTTAACCAGGTATTTTGAGGCAGTTGTTAGAACATCTTGAGGCGTGAGTGTTGAGTGGCGCTCATCTGCCTTAAGGAAATGGTCATAACCCATCCCATACAATTCATCTGTCGCTGTTATCAAAGACAAGTTTTCTAGAGAAGAATACCTGTCTTTATCATGAAAAGACACTTGGGACATCCCCTTTTGAAATTCTTCCTCTGATATTACCTTTGTTTTAAGCGATTCAATCTCACCTAATATAAGCCCTTTTACTTTTTCAACGTTTTGAACATCTGTGAGTGCAACCACCATAAAATGACCTGTTTCCATTCCCGGTACCTGGTAGGCATGTACCATATACACCAACTCCTGCCCACGTAACAATGGATGGAGCCGTCCACCTGGGTAGCTCATCCCAGACAAGACAGAATCAACCAAATCAAGCTTTAAAAGGTCTTCCTTGTTACTATAATCTACCCCATCAAAGGCGATATAAACAGCGGCTACATTCTGGTCAATGGTGACAGTTTTGTCTATTGCTTTTTGATGCATCTCTCTTTGTATACTCTCAGCTAAAACATAGGTGTCTTCGACCCCCCCCAAGTTTGAAAAGGACTTCTGAATCATGTTGAGGACATGGTCCCGGTCAAAATCGCCAAACACGGTAACGACCAATTGAGTGGGATGTAATAGCTGTTCAAAATGGTCTTTAATATCAGAAACAGTGAGCTTCTCAATACTTTCCACTTCTCCCAATTGGGATAATCCATAGGGATGGTCTTTATAAAACATCTGCTTAAACAGATAGGCACTGTACCGCTGCCAATCATCCGGGCGCTGCTTAATGGCCTGCAACGTACGACGCTTCACTTCCTTGAGCTCCTTCTCTACAAAACGGGGCTTTAAAAAGGTATGGGTAAAGAGTGGAAATAACGTATCGAAATCCTCTGACAATGTTTCCAATGAATAATACAGGGTATTTCGACCCAAGTTTCCACCCATAGACGCGCCATGATCTTCAATTTTTTGCTTTATTGAAGACTTTGTGTACCGCTCTGACCCACTGCCCAAAAGAGATGCCGTTATATGTCCAATCCCATTATTCTCTGTGGTCTCTGCTCGAATACCTCCCAAAACAAATATTTTGGCCAGTGTTTTGGGAAGCGCTGTATCTTGATACATTAACACGGTCACCCCATTTTCTAAGGTGACCTTTTCAGGCACCATCACATCGACAGAACGGAGGTCTCGTTTTTCCACGGCCTCTTCTTGGGTTTCTGGATCTAGGACCGTTAGAGAATATCGATCAAACTGGAGATACTCTCTGGCTGCCCGGACAATGTCATCTTTCTCAACATTTTTAAAATTATCCACATATCTTTCAAAGAAATCAGATGTATACGATACCAAATAAGATTCTCCGGCCCGCATCACTTTATCTTCAATGGTATCAATGGAGAATATATCGGTTGTCAATTTTTGTTTCTTGGCGCGATCAATCCGCTTTTGATCAAACCGACCTTTTTTGAGGGCAGCAATAATGGATTGAATTTCCCGCATTACCGCATCTTTATTTTGCTTGTCCATTGTTACCTGAATTTCATAATACCCTGTGGTTAAAGGCGGCGTATAAGATGCACTGTGTACCGAATAGGCCAACTTTTTATCTTCTACCAATGCTTTATACAAGATAGATTCCTCGCCATTCGTGAGCATATACTCCATCAAATCGAGGGGATAAAGATCTGGATGATTTAAGGCGACCGTTGGAAATCGAATACTCCAGTAGGTTACATTTGTTTTACCTTCCGTCTCACTGATTCTTGGCAATACTGGCGTGGGCTCAAGAACAGGTTCTACCAATGGCGCCTTTCCATAAGGAATGGATCCAAACGTGGTTTTGATATGGGCCATTACGTTATTCATATCTAAATTACCCCCCACAACCAACACCATATTTGATGGCACATAGTAGTCTTTATAATACGCAATTAAGTTTTCTCGACTTAAACCCTTAAATTTTGATTTGTATCCAATCACCGGATATTGAAGAGGATTGTACTTATAAAAATTTTCTTGACTCTTTTGATAAAATTTCCGCCGAATATTCGCATCATTCTTTTCAATCTCTTTAATAATCACCCCTTTCTCTCGTGTCACTTCTTTAGCCTCAAAGCGACATAAAAACATCCACTCATATAAGACCGAAAGGGTGTCATTTACATGTTCTGGCGTTGTATTAATAAAATAGGAGGTATGATCTGGACTGGTATAGGCATTGAAAGCACCTCCAAAATTAGATATCAGTTTTGTATAGTCTTTCTCAGACCGCTTTTCTGTGGTCCCACCCGCTACGACATGTTCCAAATAATGAGATACACCCGTTCCAAAATAGTCATATTCAGTGGTTGAACCTGCTTGAACATATGTTCTTGCAGAGACAATTGCTGCCGTAGGATCATGAACCAAATATACGGTTAACCCATTTTTCAACGTCACTTCTTTTACAGATGCAAACACATTTCCAAGATCGCCATTGCTTGTCATAAGCACTCCTATAAAAATCACAAATTGTATGATTCGTTTTTTCATCATCTCCGCTACATGATACAATTTTATTTCAAAAAGAGAAACCAAAAAATGTCCAAACAAGAATTAAGAAAGAAATATCACACTATACGAAACAAGCTATCGAAGGAAACTTGCCGTAAATATAGCCACGATGTCTGTCGTCATCTGCTGTCACTGCCCACTCTCAAAGAAGCCACAACCATCGCTGCTTATAAAGCCATACAACATGAAGTCGATTTATCAGATTTCATTTCAAACTGCTCAATAGCGAAGAAACAGATCTTCTATCCGCCTTTCACCTCAGAAAACATCCAAAATATTGAGGTGTTTTTGGTT
>JABSQL010000009.1 GCA_013215865.1 Candidatus Margulisiibacteriota bacterium | reverse complement strand
GAGAAGATATCAATATCGTGAACAGCCAAATCAATGACAACATTGGCATCTTTAATTTGGGCAGGAAATGCGCCTACCCGCTTGGCAATGATGGAAGTAATTTTTCCTATGGCCCCTGAATCAACAAGCTCTTTTAAACGAATAACGGCCGGATTAAATCGCTCGATATGTCCTACAGCAAGTATCACGCCTTTGTCTTTCGCACGTTTTACAATGTCATCAGCCTGTTCCAGAGAATCAGATATGGGCTTTTCAACTAATAGATGAATGCCACTTTCAATGACCTTTTGAGCCACTTCGTGATGATATCGGGTGGGAACAGTAATGCTTACAGCATCCAAATTTGATTGCGCAAGCATTGTATCTAAATCTGTAAACATGGGATATCCATAATGCGTAAATAGCTTCAAAACGTCTGGATTTAAATCACATATTCCAGCAACCTCTACATCTGGTATTTCATGATAATTACGTACATGATGCTTCCCCATATTTCCGAGGCCAATAACGCCAACTCGTAGTTTCATAAGTATTTCTCCTTTGAGTACAGGAATATATCATTATTGGAGTGCACACTCAATGATGATACAATTTCTTTCCATTATGAATAAGCATATTTTAGTTGTAGATGACGACCCATCCATTTTAGCCATATTTGAGTATACCCTGCAAGAAGTAGGGTACACATCTCTTTTGGCTCATTCTGGAGAAACCGCCCTAGAATTTCTAGTAGAAGGACATCATATTGATTTGGTCTTTTTAGATGTAAAAATGTCTGGTATGTCGGGTATTGAAACATTTCAAGAAATTCATAAAAAATACCCAAATCTTCCTATTATTATGATGACAGGGTATTCTTTAGATGAATTGAAAGATATGTTTAGTCGCCACATATACGGTATTATTTACAAACCTTTTGATATGGAAGAAGTACTTGCTGTGATCCACAACGTATTACAAGTGCCCGCATAAACCATGGCTTCCTCCAGAAAATCACACTTTACCACAATAGAACTCATCATGATTATACTGATTTTTATTGGTATTATTTTCGCCGTCATCCCAGGTTACCGATACATTGCTAACACACCTGTACGTAATGCCCATAAAATCGAAAGAAAACATATTAACGCTCAAATTCAATTATTCTTTGTGAACCACAAAGATTTTCCAAAATCCATGCAAAATAAAGATTGGACAACTCATAATCATGCATTATGGCAAACATATTTCCCCGATGGTGTCCCTGAGAAATGCACTTTTGGAGACCCCTGGATTATTCAAAACAACCAAATTCTTATAACAGGTCATACTAAACACGAGTAATGTCATGACAAATAATATTTATGTATTAAAATTTGGCGGAAGCAGTGTCGGTTCTTCAAAAAGAATAATCGACATTGCTAAAAAACTGCTTAAAATCTCTCACACTAAGCCTCGCTTAGTCGTTGTTGTGTCTGCCATGGGAGACACCACTGACAGTTTGGTTTCTCTCGCTAAAGAAGTATCCAGAAATCCTCACCCAAGAGAATATGATGCGCTTGTGTCGACGGGTGAAAACATTTCTGCGGCTCTTTTAGCAATGGCACTTCAAGATTTGGGTCAAAAAGCCATTTCTCTTACGGGCCCTCAAGCGGGCATCCATACTGAAAAAATATATTCAAAAGCCAAAATAAGACGGGTAAACCCTTCACGAATTTTGCAGGAGCTAGATAACAAAGCCATTGTTATCGTCACCGGATTCCAAGGCCTAAACGAATACAATGATGTTACCACCATTGGTCGTGGGGGCTCTGATACATCTGCAGTTGTATTAGCAGCAGCACTTAAAGCAAAGGAGTGTCATATTTATACCGACGTGGAAGGTGTTTTCACAACAGACCCCAGAATCGTTCCTCATGCATCAAAACTACATGAGATTTCCTACCATGAAATGCTAGAGTTATCTGTTCTCGGAGCAAAGGTCCTACACCCAAGGGCTGTAGAATGTGCACAGGAATATGATATTGTACTACATGTGAGATCTTCCTTCAGTAATGAAGAAGGAACACGTGTTAAGAAGGAGAGTCAAATGGAAGTTCAACGAGCTGTAACGGGCGTCACAGTGAATGAAAATGAAGCAAAAGTCGCTATTTTGAAAGTCCCCGACAAACCGGGAACAGCCGGTCATATTTTTGAGCGATTGAGCGAGGCCAATATCAATGTTGATGTCATTATTCAAAGCATTGAAGAAGATCATATCAATAGCATTGCTTTTACGGTTCATAAAGACGATCTTTCTAAAACCAAAATAGTGGTAAAAAAGCTCATCGAAGAAGGGTCTGCGCAGGGAATCAAAACGGATGCATCCATTGCAAAGATTTCAATTGTTGGGGTGGGCATGATTTCCACTCCTGGCATCGCAGCTCGATTTTTTAATGCATTGGCGAGAAAAGGAATCAACATCAAACATATCTCCACATCAGCTATCAAAGTATCCTGTATTATTGATAAAAAAGAATCTAAAAAAGCGATAAGAGCCGTCCATGACGAATTTGAACTGGATAAAATAAACAAATGATTTTAAGTATCGATGTCTTATTGTATATCGGATTTACATTCTTCATTGCTTCTATACCAGTTGAGAACATTTTACCAATAACCTACAACAAAATTCGCGGCGTCAATAATAAATTAGAAAAACCTCATTCATTGGTTTTTTTTTCTTTCGCCACATTTATACCATTTATTTCCTACTTGCTCATTTTTTTAAAAGGGTACGGCCTTCTGTTTTTGTGTGACTACCTGTTTGAAAATGAATATTTAATCGCTGCTTGCATCCTCATTATTTTATTTTGCAACAATTGGTCAATATTTCTAAAATTTAAAAATAAATCTTCCTTTTTCATCATATTATGGGGGATTTATATGTTCTTAGATACACCTTTGGGTCTGTCGTACCCCATATTATATTTACTCAGCATACTGCTACTCAATTCTTTTGAGGTAGGTCAGCTTATGAGTACTGTATTGATCTTTTTTGGAATATGGAAAATGGATCTGGATACCTTCTATTTACCGATTAATTTCTTCATATTTCTCATCTTACTTTATGCCTACCGACACGTTTTATTTGGTTACCTTGAACACAAACCTAAAACCCTATTAAACAGTTATATGAATCGATCGTAACAGCCTTTGGAAATATATCGGGTTATTCCCATACATATTTTCTATAAATATTGTCGATATATGTAATGTATAGTATAATATCTATATAAATTTTGCATACTTATTATGTAATTTTCATATGATATTATTATAAACTGTCAAAAGGAGATTAAAATGAGTACCACCACGTTTTCATTTGATAAAAAAACAGACCAGTCTATAGAGACCTTAAAAAAAGACTTTCACCTTAAAACAAAATCTGAAGTTATTCGAAAAGCACTTGCTTTGCTTTATCTTGCTCGTACAATGAAAGGTGAGGATGACCTCATTACCATCGGAGATGGGAAAAATCAAAAGAAAACTGTTTTTCTAAGATAAGTAATGAAAAGCATTCCATCTGAAAAACCAGAAAAATTATCAGACACTGAGGATAAACAATTTCCTACCCTATCAGAAAAAGAAGCAAGGCTCTTTCAACTGGCTAATTGGAGTCTAGGAATTCTGGCTTTTCTATTATTTTTATCTGCTTTAACATATGTTTATTATCCCGATATTGGGGCTCATATATTTGATGCTTCCTTAAAAACACTGCCCCCTTTTGCCACACTCATATTAGGGTATTATTTTGCAAGCAAAAATAGTTGAGTTTTTCTTTAAAAATACTTATTCCACCAAATTCTTCTTCCCAACCCAGTACATGGGATCAACACGAACCCCCTGAACACTCATTCCCCAGTGCAGGTGAGGACCTGTTGCCAGTCCTGTTTGTCCTATTGAGCCAATAACATCTCCCTTCTTAACCATTTGATTTAGAAAAACATGATACGCACTAAGATGGTTATATATTGTCACAATACCCAAACCATGATCCAACACAATTGTTTTCCCATGAATGACATAGTCTTGAATAAGCACTACTTTCCCATTGTTTGGGGCTACAATAGATGTTCCTTCTTTATTGGCAATATCTACCCCTGAATGCCTCCAGTATGGCTTTCCATTATAATAACGCATTGCCCCAAATGTGGCAGATATTCGTCCCTTTGCGGGCTGAATAAAAGGGGTTTCAAACCTTTTTTTTCGATTAATAATTCGAAACGCTTTTAAAATATAATAATTTTCTTTTGAAAGAATATTCGTTCGATCTGGGAATGATTTCTTTTTGCCCGATAACTGAATATTTTGACGCTTAAATTTGCCGCTAGCTATATTTATATCTTTCTTTTGAGTGTATCGCGCGCCATTCATGTATAGTAAGTCTGTTCGAACTGTATAATGACCTGGTTTTAATTTCCTGGATATACCGACATAAGAAACATAGCGATATTCTTTTGCTCGATAAGATACACCAAAAATAGTATATTTCCCTTTATCCAAATACAATGTACCTTGCTGAAGTGGTGATAGGGTTTTGATATCGACACGGATGGTTTCTCCCTGTTTCATTGTCGATTGAGACCATTTTATTTCAACTTCCTGAGAGCCAAATAAGATGGGCCCGGCAAAAATAAACATTAAAACAAACCAGTATACAAATAATTTTTTCACGACTTTATTATACCTTATGTTTATTTTCCCCTAATATCGGGTATAACCTTTTTAGGAGGGGGCTTGAACCACTCATAATGTTTCCTCCCATC
>JABSQL010000089.1 GCA_013215865.1 Candidatus Margulisiibacteriota bacterium | reverse complement strand
TCCATTTGATTTATTTTTGAATATGATCGATAGAGATTGTCCTTTTGAACAAAGAATTTATTTAGATGTTCAAAATAGAATTAATAATAACGCTGATTTAGAATGAAACAATTTATTGTAGAAAATAAATTATTGTTTTTATATCTCCTTCTAGCTGTCGTTTCTAGCGCTTTTTCTCCATACGCAGGAGTGGTAGTTGTATCTCTGCTCTTCTTAAAGTATTCCCAATCCTCTGAATGGTCAAATCTTTTTATAGTCCTTTATACTGTCTTGTTTCTTTCTGATTCTAGAATGGGAATAATGGATTTTGCCAAGATAATAAAACCTTTTATTGCTCTTGCTTGGTGCTTGATAATAATAAAGAATTATGGGGTTTCTAAGTTGACAAAAACCTGGGCAGGGCATTTTATTCCTTTTATTTTGTTCGCATTCTCAGTTGTATTATTGTCACCAATAATCGCGAAGTCGTTTCAAAAAACGCTCTCCTATACGCTAATACTTATGTGTGTGCCATTGTTCCTGATTGAGCTGCGTGAAAAACGAGAAGCTTTTCTTAGAATATTTATTTTCTGGCTGTTTGGCTTACTTGTACTGGGGTTTTTATTCAGATTTATTAAGCCAGATTGGGTTTTGCTTGGTGGAAGATATCGTGGTCTAATGGGTAATCCTAATGGTCAGGGAATTCTCTTAGTGGTAAATTTCTTATTAGTAGAAGTAGTTAAGTCGGTTTATCCGAAAATATTTAGTAAAAAAGAATATGTAGTAATTCTGATAGTTTTCATTTTGTCTCTACTAATGTGTGGAACACGTTCTGCAATTCTCGTATTTGTATTCTATTTTATACTTGGTTGGATTTATAGAAAGTCCGTAGTATTTGGTGTTATTGTTACAATACTACTCTTAATGTTTTCAGTTTTATTACTTGACGTTCTTCCTGAGCTTATTAGAAGTTTAGGTTTGGCTGATTATTTAAGACTTAAAAGGTTAGGCGAAGGGTCAGGAAGGATAGTTGCTTGGAATTTTGCCTACGAGAAAATACAAGAGAATTATTTTGCGGGTAAAGGCTTCGGATATACAATACATATGTTTAGGCAAAATAGACCACTCTTACTTAGTTTGAATCATCAAGGGAATGCGCATAATTCATTTATCACATTCTGGTTAAATACTGGCATAATAGGATTGGTTTTGTATGTTTATGGCCTTATTAGAATGACATTGATGGGACTAAAAAAGAATCCTATTATGTTGCCAGTTTTTTCTTGTTTTATGATTTCTGCAAATTTTGAATCATGGCTAACTGCCTCTCTAAACCCCTATACAATTATATTTGTTATGACAATGACGATATTGGTGGTCGGTAGGAATGATAAGCCTGAGAGATTAAATCTATCGTGATAGGCTTCAAGGTATAATTAGATTTTAAATTTATTTGGATAGAAAATAAAAAATGAGTTGTAGTACCTTCAATATATAAAGAAGAAATAGATGAAATTGATA
>JABSQL010000088.1 GCA_013215865.1 Candidatus Margulisiibacteriota bacterium | reverse complement strand
TTTTTTAAGTATTTTTCCATCTAGAACAGAAAGTAGGATCATCAATTTTAATATTACTGCTGGAAAAGAGATACGTTCACCACCACCCGGATTATTAATATGTCTATCTTTAAAATCATTTTCCCACTGGTAATTAAAAATACTTAGAATATTTTTATAAAGCTGTTCGTAAGCATCATTTTTCAATGAGCTGTTTTCAATGTATTCTTCAATCTTATTTTGTACTAATGCAAGAAACGGTGCGCCTAATCGTGCTTCTATTCCTACAGCCATTAACCAAGATTTATAATCTGTGTTGTTTGGAGAAGAGCACATAGCATTAATGAAAGTATCTCTATCTTCAATTGGTAGGTAAGAAGCCAGCAATCCAAGTAAATTCGTATCATTAGAGACATCTTCTTGGGGAGTACTATCTATACCTTCTGAATCAGATGATAATGATACGTCTGAGTTGGCTCTTCTCCTTGACTCCCTTACAAGTCCATTTCCTTCTGGCGACTGTAAACTTATAATTTTTGCTAATATAGTCATATTTAATTCCCCTTTAATATTATTTGAGTTAATTAGCATTAATTTAGCTCGAGTAAGCAAGCTTGTCAACAATATTTATAGATGGACGATTTCCTCTCCAAATCCCTCGCTATATCCTGAAGAAATACCACCCCAAAATACCGGCTATCGAAGATGTATTCCAGGTGAAATTATTTCATGGCCAGAATGAAGATTAGATCGATTGATGAATTAGAAGTGAGCCTTTTCTCATGGAATTTCAACCCCTCCTATTTCTTCTCTAAAGAGCTGGAAAGATAGATAGTGAAATGATCCCTTCAACGGATCTAACTGATACCGTGATAGTTAAAACTCTTTGCCTAGCCTCATAATCCATCTCAAACTTCAAAAGCTCAATGACTCCAGTCACCGAAAGAATCTCAGTTTTGAAGATGGCAGAGATTGCACTGACTTGGTTACCCTTTTTGAGGATATCCTGGAAATATGGAATCCCTCTTGAACGGTCCAAGAACCACTCACCTCTAAATAATTGAAGTCTTTGAATAATGCGCTGCTTCGTTTCCTGAATACCCTCTACAAGTACCAAATCATTGTTCTTAAAGACAACCTCATTATTCGAATCCAACAAAATATCCATTATATAATTCTCCCTGGACCGGTTGGTGTAATGATTTCGGCATTGTCGCGGATATGGTTAACAATTGCTTCTCCTGCAACACTATTTAACCGCTGTTTTTGATCTAATGTCATGGGATGTCCTGTTGGGTTATTAGCAATCTCATCAATTACTTCTTGGATTTTCGCAAACATCTCTGACCCTAGTTTTTTACCTTCCATTGCCATTAGATCTTCATTCCTCCTATCTTAGATTTGATATTGAGAAAGGTACCCATATTGATGGGACTCTGAGGCCCGATCTTGGTATTCACCAATATATCAGCACAAGCCTGGCATAGGTCCTCAAGTAATTGTAATAAGTCACTCGTCCCCACAATGGATAACTTGCCATCCTTTGACATTTTGAAGGTTGAATCACCATGCTGCATCAGCATATGCTGACTATCCGCTTTTAGGCCTTTTCCAATGGGTTTGAGTATAGGAACCGCAATGGCATCGGATAAATCAAATTTCCGGGGATCTTCAGGATTAACAATTTTGCCATCCTTTAACCATTTATCCAGTGACCTTTCTGAAAAGATTAAAAGTACCTCATCACCTTTTTGGAGAGGGTAACTGAATAAGAAGGTGTTGGTTTGAGGGAAGGCTACGGGTACATCTGTTATAACATTCAGTTCCTGTAGTGAACTGTCATCAATAAACTTACGTTTAATAGCGGGTCGTATATCCGCCTTCTT
>JABSQL010000087.1 GCA_013215865.1 Candidatus Margulisiibacteriota bacterium | reverse complement strand
TAAAGGGGTCATGCCTGAATCTAATCCCCATCATGGAGATCATCATGACTAAACCATTTGGGCTACTTGCAGAATTTGACTCTCCAAAAACATTGTTAATGGCGGCAAGAAAAGTTAAACAGGCTGGTTATAACCATTTTGAAGCCTATAGTCCGTTTCCAATCCACGGCATGGATGATGCGATGGGGTTAAAACCCTCTTATTTAGGATGGATCGTCCTTTGTGGTGGTTTATTTGGGGCTATTTTTGGATTTGGTCTTCAAGCTTGGGTGGCTACAATGGCTTATCCGTTAGTCATCAGTGGAAAACCCCTTTTGAGTACGCCTGCATTTATTCCGATTACCTTTGAACTGATGGTATTATTCTCCGCTTTTGCAGCTGTTTTTGGCATGTTGGCCATTAACAAACTCCCTTTATATTATCATCCTGTTTTCAAAGCGTCTGCTTTTAAGACGGTGACTTCTCATGGATTCTTTTTGGGTGTCGAGGCAACAGATCCTTTATACAACCGTCAGGATACACACGCCCTGCTAAAGAAGATGGGATCTGGCCATATCACAGAGGTAGACCAATGACATTGAATTCCTGTTCAAGAACGTTTTTTGGGGTTGTATGTTGTACACTTATCTTCATGAGTGGGTGTAGAGGATATCGCTCAGAAAAACCACCCATTCATATGAATCCCAACATGGATACACAACCCAAATATATCGCCCAGCAACTCAGCTTAACACCCCCATCAGGTACAATTCCTTGGGGAAAAGGGAACACGACACAAGGACCCAGACAGGATTTTGTAAAATCTGATAGCTTTTACCATGGAAAAGTAAAGGGTTCGTGGATAACGACTATTCCCGCTGATGTCACCATAGATTTTGTAAAACGTGGGCAAGAAAGATTTAATATCTATTGCGCAGTATGTCATGATCGTGCAGGGTCAGGAAAAGGAATGGTGGTTCAGAGAGGATTTATACCGCCCCCTCCTTTGTATGATCAACGGATCGTAGCCTATACAAATGGTGAATTGTTCGATATAATCTCTCACGGCATTCGAAATATGCCAGGTTATAAACATCAGTTGTCTGAAAGTGACCGATGGGCCGTTGTTTCTTATATTCGTGCTCTTCAAAAATCTCAACGAGCAACCCTTAAAGATGTACCCTCTCATATGAGAAATAAGGTGGCACAATGAAAACTCAGAAACCTGAATATTTAAGTGGATTTTTGTCAGATGGACTTCCCAAAGCGGCGTTTGCATTCGGATTTTTGGGTATCGCATTATCAGCTATTTGTCTCATTAAAGGACAAGCACAGGCCTTTTACTTTTCTTATCTTACAGTGTATATGTTTTTCTTAAGTATTACACTTGGCGGATTCTTTTTTGTCATCATTCAACACCTTAGCCGTGCAGGTTGGAGTGTGACAGTAAGAAGAATTCCTGAGCAATTCATGAAATTGTTACCCCTTATGGCCCTTCTGTTTTTACCCATTCTGTTTGGCCTTCATGAACTGTATCACTGG
>JABSQL010000086.1 GCA_013215865.1 Candidatus Margulisiibacteriota bacterium | reverse complement strand
TTGCAGGTGTTGAAGAAATAGTGATGGTCACGCCGCCTAAATCAGATGGAAGTATTGACCCAACCGTTTTAGCAGCCGCTTCTTTGTGTGGTATTCATGATGTGTTTAAAATAGGGGGTGCTCAAGCTATTTTTGCGCTGGCATATGGAACAGAAACCATCCCCAAAGTCGACAAGATAGTCGGGCCGGGAAATAAGTTTGTGACAGCTGCAAAACAGCAGGTATTTGGGACAGTTGATATCGATAAAATAGCGGGCCCATCAGAAGTATTGGTATATATTCAAGAAGAGAAATATGCAGAATATGCGGCAGCTGATTTGTTGGCTCAATTAGAGCATGACCCAGATGCCAGAGTTGTGGGGGTATCTGAAAACAGGAAGGTGCTGGAGGCGGTTCAGAAAGAATGTCTTAAACAGGTTCAGGTACTTGAAAGAAAAGAGATTATTCATTCAGCGGCTAAACACTCTGTACTCTTATGTACCTCATCAGAATCAGAGTCGATATCTATCATCAATGAAGTTGCGAGTGAGCATGTGGTGATTATGATGGAGAATTGGGAGCCTATTTTAGAAAAAATAAAGCACGGGGGCTCAATATTTTGTGGCCCCTATACACCGGTCACTCTTGGAGATTATGTGGCAGGGCCCAATCATGTGTTACCAACGAATGGTACGGCCCGGTATGCGTCTCCATTAGGGGTGATGGATTTTATGAAATATAGTTCCTTTTTGACCTATAAACAAGAGCGATTACAGGATGTTAAAAGACCTATCCAACTATTAACGGCGATAGAAAAATTTGATGCACATTATGCAGCCTTTGAAAAACGACTTCACCCGTGATAACCTGTTTACACTTATGATGAAAAGTAAAACATATGGTGAGAAATTAGTGGATGGACTAATCAAGTGGAAGTGGATGGTATTGGCCATCGTATTGAGCGTGTTCTTGTTTTCCGCAAGTGGCAGTCAATTTATCACATTTAATAATAGCTATCGTATCTTTTTTGGGAAAGATAATCCCCAGCTAAAAGCCTTTGATGAACTTCAAAATGTATACACCAAAAATGATAGTGTATTAATTGCGATTGAGCCAAAAGATGGCAATGTTTTTGATAGAGCCTTGCTATCAGAATTGGAAGATCTTACATTAATGTCTTGGCAGGTTCCTTTTTCCACCCGAGTTGACTCCATCACTAATTTTCAGCATGTTCGGGCGAATGACAATGATCTATTGGTCAAAGATTTAATTGTTGATGCAGAATCACTATCAGATGAAGAAATGGCTTACGCCAAGAAGGTCGCCCTTCATGATCCCCTCATCATCAATAGACTTATATCCCCAAAGGCGGATATTACAGCCATTAATATAACGGTTAATTTTCCTGAAGAAGATCCGAATGCTGCGGTAACAATTACAAATTATGTCAGAAAAATGATGGGTACCTTCGAAGCGAGTCACCCAGAAGTAAATGTATATCTTTCAGGAACAGCCGTGATGAGTGATGCATTTGCCATGTCATCTCAAAAAGATATGAGTACCCTATATCCCATAATGTATATTGTCATTGTTGCCATTACATTCTTGTTATTAAAGTCTATATTGGC
>JABSQL010000085.1 GCA_013215865.1 Candidatus Margulisiibacteriota bacterium | reverse complement strand
GCATTCTTTAAAGTTCAAAAATAGGGTATAGTAAACCCCTATGTGGAAACGCGGTATTACCCTTTTTAAATCAGATGGACACCGATTAAAAAAACAATCAGATCACATTCTGATGGAGAAGCGCGTCGTCGTGGAAGTGGGGGAGATCTCCATGACCTTCCATACCACACCCCAGCAAGAAGAAGCAATGGTATATGGGTGGTTGTGGTCACAGGGAGTTCATTTTGAAAAAGGTGCCCTTCCCGTTTTACAAAAGACAGACAAGGGATATGTGGTGGCGGGTATAAAGAGGGGAGAGGTTATTAGGCAAAAAACAAGAGATATTCGATTAACCTTACATGAAATTCAACGGTTATTAATCCTTTATAAAGAGAAGGCCTGGTTGTATAAAGACACCGGTATTTCAAGGAGTGTGGCATTCTCGGATGGGAAAGAGATGCTGGTGATGGCCGAAGATATGAATGATACGTTTGCTTTTTATAAAGCGGTTGGGGAGTTAATAAAACATGGGTGTCAGAACAAGGCAAAAGTGATCTTGCTTTCCGGTACCTTGGATCAGAGTATGGTTCGGGATATTGTGAATTTGGGGGTACCGATGATTGTGTCTCGGTCGGCACCAACGGATCAGGGGCTTGATCTGGCCCAGGAGCACCGCTTAACACTGGTGGGGTTTGCACGTGGTAAGCGGTTTAATGTTTACTGTGGTGAGGGGCGGGTTAAGACGTAGTGGGCTCTGTTTCACTGTAGAAATTTTCAAAGGCATCAGAAAAATGGATGCCTTCATGTTCAGGGTCATATTCAATGGCAATCTCTTGAATTTCTGCAGCAAGTTCTTCATGGAGTATATTGTCTTTAAAATGGCTACCTTTAGCACGGAAAACTTCAAATTCTAATTTAGATAAAATTAGCTGTCTTTCATTGCATTCTCTTTTCAGTTTCTTGATTTCTCTGGAATGCTTACGGCCTTTTACGTTATCAGAGATAAAACTTAATATTTTGGTACTTTGAGTATGACTGGCAATCTCTGACAATGCGTTTATAGCGGTAAGTCTAACCTGAGAGCAATTTGAAAGCCTTCTATCATATGCTGCAAGTTTTAATAATTCATCCACTACTATAGAAAGGTTTTGGCTAGTATCTATCTTTTTCCCGAGTTCTCCTAAAAATACCGCCACAGTAGCCAAAATGGTTTTGTCAGCATTTTCTTTAATAAAGGTGTTTATTATTTTTAATTCACTTTCTATGTGAACGTTTTCCAATTGAAGTGTTCTCATTGACAAGTAGTAAAGAGCAAATTTAAAACCTGGATCTCTTCTGGCATTTTTAGAGGTTTTAACAAGTCTGAAAAGTGCTCGGGAAGTATGTATTAGTTTTTCAGGTGTAGCACCTGTTAGGGTCATCTCAACTACGTTAATGAGTATGGTTGCTACATTTACTGCGGTTTCTCCATGCTTGTTTGAAAATGAGCCTGCGGAGCTATAACGTTTAACGACTTCAGAAATCATATGTAGATAATATTCACCTACTTTGTTTCCATCAAAATTCGTGCAACAAGACTCTAAGAATGCCTTTGTATTATTTTTAGCAGCTCTGCTAATTTTCGGCATGCCTTGTTCACTTTTTTGAGCTAGAAAAATGGATAGCATATAAATGTCGCAAAACAATTGTAATAGCTTTAGTTGAGAAGTACGCGTCATTCCATCAAAACGTTCAGCATCAGAGAAATTACCAACAATTTTTCTATTGACTGTCATGAAATAAGCAATATCATCCTTTTTTAATTTATTGCCACACGTAGATATTATTTCTCGAAGAGAGTCAAGTACTATTACAATAAGTTCAGGATCTTCCAGATCTAAATATTGGATCACATAACAAAGAGATTGGGGTATAAAACTGTTGCGTTCTGAACATATGCTGGCCATATCTACGGCGTATTTAAGTTTTACCTTTAATATTTCTTTAAGCCTATTTATTTCAGATAAATCAGCATCGCCATTCAACATTTTGATAAGTTCAGTCGTTTTCATGCTTTTTAGCCCACCAGCATCATCTTTCCCCTCTGGGGGTCGTTTTGGAGAGGTTGAAAAACGACTAGAATTTGTTTGAGGTTGTGCTTGGTATGGTTCGTTATACTTCGCATCATGTGGAGCTTTCATTGCTATAGGATATTGCGCCCTACTCTCAAGATGAGAGGGTGGTAAAAAGCTTCTAAAACGAGAAGAATCTATTCGAGGTTGAGGTTGAGGTTGAGGTTGAGGTTGAGG
>JABSQL010000084.1 GCA_013215865.1 Candidatus Margulisiibacteriota bacterium | reverse complement strand
TCAGAAAATCAGGCCTTTCTGAAGAGCAGATCAACCAAGAAATTGCTCTTTCTGAAACACTCACCTCAATTAAATCTTCCCTTTACTTTGAGGAGATGCCTATGTCATAATGCACCAGACTTTTCTACTCTTCTTTTTACATCTTTCTTTCATTCTTCTTTGGGTACTACCCTAAGACTGCATTATCTCTGAATTTTGAAAATATTTTAGTTCGATTTCATCGTTCATGGGTAGGCTATACTCTAACCCTCAAAAAGCGTCCTGAACATGATGTCTCATTGACATCCAAATACCTTTGGGGTCACATTCGGGCCACTTTTTATTCCTCAGTTGTTCGACACCTCCCTCTTTTTTTTGTAAAACTATCTTTTTACAGCTTTTTCATTTTCCATATCGGTTCTTGGGTTGAGGCTAACTGGTTTATTTATCCCTATTTTCGGGTATAATGGATGTATGAAAATTGCTGAAGAAATGAATCCAACTGATCGAAAAATTGCCTCCATGTATATAGCAGGTGCAAGCACCTTTTTAGAGGGAAAAAATCGGGCTGCTCAGCTTATCATTGATAAAGCATCTAAGTTAGAAAGAAAGAGAAGGAAAATAAGCTCTACCATTTCGGAATCACTTCGTAGAGCAAAGCGATAAGTTTATCGTATTCAACATCTTTCCATATTTGCTTAATAGCCTTTCAACAGCGTCTTTATATGACATTCCTGGATTGAATGGTGTGTATTGTGCCAATAATTTTCCGAAGTTTTTCATCTGTTCGGGAATAACACGGGCATGACTCCATCGGATATCTGGAGATGACACATCCACATTTCTATATTCACCAGCCCATCCAAGAGCTGTCAATCCACCTTTCTCCCTATAATATGTTCTAACATCCTCCACCAGTGTGAGCCAGAAAGGACAATTTCCTCAGATTCTTGAACTCGTTTTATTATTAGATCATTTTCTAACCACTTCGACATAAAACAAGTTAAGTCAGCTCAAATATTCGCAACTCAAGTCAATTCAATAGGATTAAATCTAAGGTTAAAAGGGTAAGTGTCCAGAGCCTGTCACGCAGGAGGTCGAGGGTTCGAGTCCCTTCGCTCCCGCCATTGTTTTTAGGGGAAAATGAGTTTTACCACGTATTTGCCACGGGAGGTTTTTTTAGCTTTGTATAAACTGATTACATAAATCTTCAATTCTATGCAAAAAATAAAATGGTAAGGAAAGCAATCTAAACTTCTTTCCGCTCTTAGTTTCTATGGAATCTATTTGTGGAGATCCAGAATAAATTCGAATTGCATAGTCAATATTCGATTCCTCAATAAACTGAAAAACAGACTTTAATGTACCTGTCGCACCAGACTTTACTTCTATTGGTATTATTTTCTCATCTAAAGAAAGAAGGTAATCTATTTGAGACGTAGAGCCTTTTTTGTTTCTATACCAATAACCAACCATCGTTTTTTTTGAATTGTAAAGCGATAGCAAAGCTCTCCCTACAGCCTGCTCAGCTATTCTACCTCTATATAAATTATTTAAATCATTTGTTTTAAGAAGCTCAGACCTTATACCAAGCTTATAGTTGGCAAGTCCAGTATCCAAAAATATTAGCTTTGGACGTTTCCTTTCGTTATATTCTAAAGGTAACCTAGTAGATGGGCTTCCCTGTATCAGGGCAACAATCATTGCCTTTTCAAGAACATTGAAAGCCTCATGCATCTCTTTACTCCCAAAATTAGACCCCCCAAATTTTTCATATGTAACATCTGAACCACAATGATTTTGAGCAGTATCAATTATATGTTGAATATATTTAGACTTAGCTGTCGTTGAATATTTAAAAACATCATCTGAATAACTCGTAGATAACGCTTCAT
>JABSQL010000083.1 GCA_013215865.1 Candidatus Margulisiibacteriota bacterium | reverse complement strand
TACATCTATCCTTTTTAAAATTTTGAATACTTGTTTCATAATTCCTCGCTCCATCAAATTTAATGCTGTATTTTTGGATACTTTGTTAACTTCTTTACACCTCGTTTGTTGATATAGGTATTAAGAGAAATATGATTACTATACCCAAGTACCTTAGAAATTTTACGCACGGATAATCCATACCCTAAAAGCTCCTTAATATGGTCAATGTCCTTATCAAATTTACTTTTTTGAATCGTTCCTTTAGGTTTTCCAAGAATAACGCCCTGTGCTTTTTTAGCTGCCAAAGCTTCTTTTGTACGAAGACTGATTAAGTCTCGTTCCAATTCAGAAAACAAAGAAAATAGAGTAACAATAATTTTTGAGTTCATATCTTGATGACTCATATCAAGATTTTGTTTACAAATAATGATTCGAACACTTTTTTGAAGCAATTCATTAACCAGAGTGATCACTTCAGGCGTACTACGACCCAATCGACTCATTTCAGTGACAATTAGTGTGTCATACCCAAGTAATTTTTCCATTACCTCATCAACACGACGCTGTTTACTAGTTTTTCGTGATGAGATAGTAATCTCAACAAACTCATCAACTTTAATCTCTTTTTTTCTAGCATACTCCAAAATTTCAAGCTTTTGGTTCTTAAGATCTTGTTTGTCCGTAGAGGCCCTTAAATAAGCGATGGTTTTGCTCATTTTCAATGGGTGTTAAGTGTTAATGTTAAAAACATATAATAATTATACAATATGGAGGTACAATATAAAGCCTTATGCTGATTTTAACTGTGGATAATAAAACGGTCGTTTTAACCTATACATTATGACCGCTATTGAAAGAACCGCTTATCCAAGATTCAAATATAAAAGAAGTTTTTCAAAAAAAGAAATTGAAAAGTTGTACACCCCAACAGATAAAGAAATTGAATTTGTTGAGCAAAAAGCAAAGGGGTCAAAAAACCAATTTCACCTCATGTTGTTTTTAAAGTCATTTCAGGTATTAGGATATTTTATATCAATTCCTAAAATTCCAAAATCTGTAAGAGATCATATATCCATAAAACTGACAGCGAACCCAGATGAACTTAATTGTTCACCAAGGTCAAAAATCCGACACTATGAACGAGTAAGAGCATTTTTAAGGGTAAAACCTTATGATACGCAAGCAAAAAAAGTTGTTGTGAAAATTTTATTTGAACGCTCAAAAATCATTGATAACCCCGCTGATTTAATTAATGTTGCCATAGAAGAACTGATTAGCCAAAGATATGAATTACCTGCTTTTAGTCATCTTGATAGGAGATTTCGTCATATTCGATATCGGGTAAATACACACATTTTCAAAACTATATTTGATCGCCTTGATGATGAAGTTCGACAAAAATTACAGCTCTTGTTGGTGAAATCTGAAACAGAATTTTTTACAGACTATAATCGCCTAAAACAATATCCAAAAAGCCCTACGTTGTATCATTTGAAAGACTTGATTAAGCATATAGAATGGCTGGAATTATTTGGTGACTTTTCAACTATTCTTAACTATATTACAAACTCAAAAATACAGTGCTTTGCATCAGAAACAAAGGTTTTAGATGCTGGTGAAATCAAGGACATGTCTGACCAAAAACAGATCGCATTGCTCGTCTCTTATATTCACCAAACCAAAATTCAAACCAGGGATCATATTGCTGAAATGTTAATTCGTCGAGTCTCCAAGTTCCATAAAAAAGGACGAGACGAATTGGATCGAATCAAGGAACAACATCGAGAAAAAACAGAACACCTCATCAATACATTAGGCGACATTTTAAAAAGCTTGGATGAAAATAAAAAAACTGATCGTCAAAATTGGCTTTCGGTCAAAAAACACATTCAAAATCAAGGCGGTATTGAACAGTTACTGAATG
>JABSQL010000082.1 GCA_013215865.1 Candidatus Margulisiibacteriota bacterium | reverse complement strand
GAACAGGTTCAAGAAAAATTAGCAAATGAACTAAAATCAACATCAGGAAGCGATGGTGGTGACCTCGTTATTAGTATTAGTGATGAGTTCTTTAATGATGCTATTCAATTTGGGTTAAAGAACCGGATACTGATTTGTATCGTTGGTATTTTGGTGATGATTTGGGGGTATGTCAGTTACCAAAAATTACCCATCGATGCTTTCCCAGATGTCTCTCCAAATCTGGTTCAAATATTTACCGTAACAGAGGGCTTGGCGCCGGAGGAAATAGAACAATATGTTACCTATCCGGTAGAAACAGCCATGAACGGTTTACCAGGGATTGAGAAAATACGTTCTGTTTCTAATTTTGGTTTATCTGTGGTCAATGTCTATTTTAAGGACAATATTGATCTGTATTTTGCCAGACAGCTTGTTGGAGAACGAATTCAGGAAACCAGAGAACAGATTCCAGAAGGGTTTGGCGATCCCAAATTGGGCCCGATTGCAACTGGAATGGGCCTTATTCTGTTTTATTACCTAGAAGATGATACTGGCAAGCGATCGTTAGCAGAACTGAGAAGTATTCAAGATTGGCTAGTAAAATTTCATTTGCAAACGGTTCCTGGTGTGACAGAGGTGTTGGGGATTGGTGGATTTGAAAAGCAATTTCATATAGAGGTACACCCGCATAAGCTTTCTCAATTTGGAGTGTCTTTATCTGAGCTCATTGAAAAAGTTAAAGCGAATAACCGTAATGTAGGTGCGCAGTTTATTGAAAAAAACAGTGAAGAATATATTGTCCGCTCCGTTGGTCTTGCAAGTAGCGTTGATGATCTTCAACACATTGTCCTAAAAGCCCATAATGGAACCCCTGTGTATCTAAAACGAGTAGCAAGCATTAAAACAGGTGGTGCAATTAGGCGTGGACTTCAGACTCGAAATGGAGTAGAAGAAGTGGTTGCCGGTATGGTTGTGAAATTATTTGGAACCAATTCATCGACGGTGATCGGCCAAGTTGAGAAACGAATGACGGAAATCAATAAAATACTACCGGATGGTGTTCGCTTGGTCCCCTATTACGAACAAAAAACACTCGTGGAGTCTTGTATTAAAACAGTTCGAAACGCGCTATTGCAGGGCATTGTACTAGTTGTAGCCGTACTCTTTGCTTTTATGGGGTCAGTACGCCCTAGTATTGTCGTGGCTCTTTCTATACCTTTTTCTGTGCTATTTGCCTTTATTGGAATGTGGTACTTCAATATCTCTGCCAATTTAATGTCATTTGGGGGATTGGCAATTGCCATTGGAATGATGGTAGATGGCACCATTGTGATGGTAGAGAATGTTGATCGATTGGTTAGGGAATCATCGGATCAGGAATCCCCGATTCATGTTATCTCTCGCGCTTGCCTGGAAGTGGCTAAGCCCATCGTTTTCGCCATTATGATCGTGATTGTCGTTTTTATTCCACTGTTCACGATGCAAGGTGTAGAAGGAAAAATGTTTCGTCCTTTAGCTTACACCATTGCACTTTCTATGTTGGGTTCATTGATATTTGCGATCTTAGCTGCACCAGTATTATCCTACTTGTTAAAAGTGGGGAATAAGAATGCACTTCAACCAAAAAAAAAGAGTCTTTTTCTTAATAAGTTAAAGGATCGATATCAAGGATGGGTTGGCTATTTTGTAGGTCATCGAAAAAAAGCAGTCACAGTTTCAATTGCGCTGCTTATTATTGGTGCAGGTCTTTTCCCCTTTTTAGGGTCTGAATTTACACCCAGCCTTCAAGAGGGGACCATTGTCCTTAATTTATCTATGGCACCATCCATTTCATTAACTGAAAGTAAGCGGATGACTTTGTTAGTTGAGAAACGGCTGAAGAAAATCCCTGAAATTGAAACCGTGACAAGTCGGGTAGGTCGAGGTGAAGTCGGTGCCCATGCGGATCCCATAAATAGTGCTCATATGTTTATTCTATTAAAACCCAAGAAAAAGTGGCGTGTAAAGACACAAGCAAAATTAGTATCTATGATCCGTAAAGAATTAGGAAATGTTCCGGGTGTTTTAACGAACTTTAGTCAGCCCATCGCTATGAATATTGATGAGCTTTTGGAGGGTGTTAAAGCAGAGTTAGCCATTAAATTATTTGGGGATGATATGGACACTCTAAAACAAACAGCAGACCGCATTTCTGATACACTTAGACAAGTAAAAGGAGCCTCAGATGTCCAAGTTGATCAGGTAGGAGGCACACCGCAATTGTTAATTACAATAAATCGAAAATCAGCAGCAAAATACGGATTAAATATTGACGATGTGCAAGAGACAATTCATGCCGCAATTGGTGGAGAAAAAGCAGGGCAAATATTTGAAGGAATCAAACGATTTGATATTGTTGTGCGCTTTCCCAAATCATTTCGAGACAATAAAGTCGATATTGGACGTTTATTGATTCGGGGTCCTAATGGAGAGCAAATACCACTTTCCAAAGTGTCTGATATTCGGGAAATAATTGGACCGAGACAGATTACTCGAGAAAACAATCAGCGGTTCATTTCAATTCAATGTAACGTAAATGACCGTGATATCGGGTCGTTTGTAGCAGAAGCCCAAACTCTGATTGATCGTGAAGTTGATTTGCCGCCAGGCTATTTGGTGAAATGGGGCGGTCAATTTAGATTACAAGAAGAAGCGAATAAGCGATTCATGGTGGTCATTCCTTTAACGCTTGCTTTGATTTTCTTCTTACTCTTTTTCTACTTTAATTCAATCAAGAATACGGTGCTGATTTTACTCAATATTCCTCTCGCATTAGTTGGAGGTGTTATTGCCTTATTCATTACAGGTCAAAATTTATCAGTCCCTGCTTCGGTTGGGTTTATTGCACTATTTGGCATTGCACTTGGTAACGGCATGGTCCTTGTTACCTATCTTAATGATTTAATGAGACAAGGGCTAGATGTGGATCGTGTATCGATTGAAGGGGCAATGTTGCGGGCGAGACCGGTTCTT
>JABSQL010000081.1 GCA_013215865.1 Candidatus Margulisiibacteriota bacterium | reverse complement strand
TTATTTGAATCTTTAAAATCCTGGGACCCTTCTTCTAACAAAGATGTTTGGCCTTTGGCCTATTCTCGCATTACAGGCGCGATGAAAGACCACATACGCTATATCACAAAATCAGATCCATCTAGATTTTATGATTGGATTACCAGTGCCGCACACCTATATATCACAATTAACCAAAATCAAGATAGCTTTGAACAAAAAATCGAATCGGAGCTTCAACTCAAAGAAATATTGAGCTTACTTTCCATCAGAGAGAAACATATTATTCTCATGTACACCAAAGAAGATCTGACCTTTAATGAAATCAGTAAGAAAATCAAGATATCCGAATCTCAAATTTCACGCATATATAAAAATGCCATCAAAAAAATTCGAAAATCACTTAAATAGATTCTAATTCTATGATTATTTCTTTATTTTGATACCCATAACCCTGTAAAGTATATTGATCTCCTTTTTGAGAATATAAAATTTTTCCTGAGGCGTTTTCTAATACGTATACTGTTCCCGTAAAGGGGTTTTGAGGTACTTGATTCCATTCACCACTATCTGCTAATACATCTACCAATTCTAAAGCCGTTACTGAAGAACCTTCAGGGTACTGTCCATTAGACAAATGATATGTTTCAATCGCCGTTTGTAAAGAATACATCAACGATTTAAGGGAAACTTCTTTCGCTTTTATCTGAATCTGTGAGTATCGTGGAATGGTTAACAATGATAATATCCCCAGAATTGAAATGACAATTATCAATTCAATTAAAGAAAACCCATTCCTTTTCATCCCGGACCAACCATTTGAGAAAGTGTAACCCAATCCCATATTAGAATCAAGGTCTTCATAACTGTTCTATCACGGACAATATAGGTATAAAAGTGGTATACATCAGACATAAAATAAATCCACCCAACACACACAACATAATCGGCTGTATCACCTGAATCAATTTATGAATAGACTGTTGCTCCTTCTCTCTAAGAATAGCTGAAATCTCAACCAGCATCTCAGAAAGAACCGCTGATTTCTCAGCATGAAATAATAATTCCCTCTCTTCCAGGCCTAGCTGAAAAGTGTCGTTAAAGGATTTTGCAAATAAGCCCGTTTGAGTGACCTTCTGCTTGAATTCTTCATAAGCATCATAGGATCGATGAGTCGCAGGAAGTTGTATCGCATTAATTGCCTCAGGGATAGATACCCCATTCTTTAGAAGTAACCCCATACTCCATAACATATCTGATACCATAAAAGGGATCACCCATTGAAATAGTCTCAAATTGATAAAGTGCATAAACGGTATAACACATAAGCTTAGCCCCGTTATAAAGAAAATCGTTACCGCCTTGTGATGCAAAACCAAGGTTTGCAAATCAATTATCTTTTGAATCACCCCTGGTAAGGGAACATTCATTTCCCCATAAAATTGATTGTATATGGGTAACAAGAAAACTAAAAAGATAATCCCTGCAATAAGCGTCATCACAATCAAAAACAATGGGTAAGCTGTTTTTTGACCTAAAGAAACAATATTTTCCAACTTTTTATCCGTAAATCGTCCCAAATCTCGCAAAAACAAGTCGAGATGAGGCACCTTCTTTAGGTGAGTGAAATGGAGAACATGTTGTTTGGGTAAAATGGTGGCCAATACTTCGAAAAAAGTTTTTCCAGATAATAGTGCTTGTTCCATATGACCCAGCTTCTTTCTATACTGGGAATCTGAAGCACCTTCTTTTAATATTCGGACCGCTCTTTGAAGTGAAACACCGGATATCAGAAACCGTCTTAAACTAAAGCAAAATACTGGGAATCGTGTGAGTAGCCTAAAGTCTTGAAAAATCGACAAGGTAATCCGTTTTTAAATATTAAAAAATTGAATCGCATTCTGAGAGGTCTGTGTTCTCAAACTTTCTCTATCCATCGATCGTATATCCGCAATTGTATCCGCAATACTTCCTACAAATGCGGGCTGATTTTCCTGTACGGAGATACTTTTGGGCAACAAATAGGGAGAGTCTGTCTCTACCATGATACGATCCAGAGGTATTTTAGAGATGGCCTCATGAACATCTTCCTTACCTGAATAGGTGATCATGCCAGTAAATGAAAAGTATGCCTTTACTGTACTTAAAAGGGTGTCTGCAAATGCGTAGTTTGATGAAAAACAATGAACAACACAAGTCACTTTTGGAAACCGTTTCAATATCATCAACACATCTTCATCTGCACCCCGATTATGAATAATTGCTGGCAACCCTGTTTCAATCGCTATCTCTAGTTGTCTCTCAAAAAACGCATGCTGAATGGGTTTAGGCACTTCACATCGTACATAGTCTAATCCAATCTCACCAATGGCTTTGAAATTTTCAGATTTTAACAAATCCACCATCGATGTCACATCTGAGTCACGCCCTACCTCAGAGGGATACAAACCGATCGTGGGCACAATCATATCGTATTCCTTAGATTGGGCCAAAGATTGTTTTGCTGTCTCTATATTCACAGCTACATTCACAATATGGTTTACGTGATGGTCAAGGGCATTTTGAACCAATTCCTTTACAGGTCTCTTGCACATCATCAAATGGGCGTGAGTATCTACTAAAAATGACATTTGTAGTCCATTGAGGTCCTAGGTGATCGCTTTAACGAGTTCGAAATTACCTTCGTAAAGATTTTTAGAAGAAATAATATCCATATTGACCTTTCCTTTGTATATAGCCCCTTCTTCAACGATGAGACGATCCCCTGAAATATCTCCATAGACACGGCCTGTGGTACAAATTTTGAGTCCATTAAGGGCTTCAATATTACCGGTTACTTCGCCTGCAATGATGACCCTCTTACCGTAAATACTGGCCTTCACTTTACTTTTCAAGCCCACATAAACTTCACCCTGGGAGCGAATTTCACCTTCCAGCTTTCCTTCTATATGCACGGATCCGATAGACTGAATCGTTCCTTTGAATTCAGACTCTTCCCCAATCAAAGTACTCACCACGTTTTGGTTATGACCCAACTTTTTTTTCATGTTTCAAAACTACCACAGACGGTTACCGGCTGTAAATAGATCAATGTCCAAAAACTGTTTTGGAGAAAGTGCTTTTCCCCATTTACGAATTTCATAGTGAAGGTGGGGACCCGTAGATATACCACTGGATCCTACGTTTGCAATTAACTGACCTTTCTTAACCAACTGGCCCCGTTTCACCAGTATTTTTGAACAGTGTGCATAGACAGTTTTATACCCATATCCATGATCCAAAGCAACCAATAGCCCATACCCCCGATACCACCCTCTGTAGTACACAACACCGTCTGCAGCAGCCTTAATAGGAGCACCTAACCATGAAGGAATATCAATACCCTTATGAAATTGTCTTTTACCGCTAATTGGATGGGTTCTGTAACCAAAGTTGGACCTTATACGGCCATAAACAGGCCAAATGGACGGTGTTGAGGAGTACCTTTTCTTATAATACGCACTTTTACTGGCCAGCTTTTCCATTCTTTTAATTAAGCCCTGAACCGTCTTCTGTACCCACTCTGTTTGATTTTGGATGATAACTTCTTGAGAATTAGACTCTGATTTCAACTTCTCAAATTTTTTACTGAATTGATAGGCTAACGTTTTACTTTTTCTTTTTTTT
>JABSQL010000080.1 GCA_013215865.1 Candidatus Margulisiibacteriota bacterium | reverse complement strand
TTTCTCTTTTACTTTCTTTTTCTATTTCTATTTTAGGCGGTGAGTCCTCGGAAGTCTTCGGTGAGCCCTCGGAAGTCCTCGATGAGTCCTCGGAAGTCCTCGATGAGTCCTCGGAAGTCCTCGATGAGTCCTCGGAAGTCCTCGGTGAGTCCTCGGAAGTCCTCGGTGAGTCCTCAGGTAGCTTTCTCTAAATAGTAAAAGTTATAGCGGGATTTTATTAAAAAGGAGAGAATCATCACTATGTTTTGGTATTATTATTATTGCTAGTGTTGCCAAAGTGTGTCCAAAATATTTTTTACGACTTCATGAAAAAGATGAAGATGGGTCTGTTTTGAGGCTAATATTTTGGTGGAGCTACAGGGGATCGAACCCTGGACCTCTAGCATGCCATGCTAGCGCTCTCCCAGCTGAGCTATAGCCCCAATTTAAGTACAAAAATCACCTTTTAGACATCTTTTCTCAAAACACTTTTGGCTTATTTTTGGCTTATTTGTTTTGAATGTGTTAATACGCCCTTCGAGGTAATTCATAATGCCAACTTTACGATATGAAAAAAATAAAAGCAATACCTATGTGTATATAGTGGAGAATCGGATGGTGATTAATCCCGACACTCAAACAAGAAAACAAAAGAGAATTCAACTGGAAAAACTAGGCATTCTGGGAAAAGATATCTCTAAGTCACAAGCTAAAATCGTTCTTGCCCGTTACATGGATCTAAAGCAACCACTCACAACAGACATTACCGTCAATGCACTAATAGATGAATATAAAGTGTATTATAAAACCCAAATTGGAAACACAATTGCTGAAGGTACATATAAGCTATTTTGCTTCCACATTATGAATATGACACCTATCCTACATATTAACTTAAGAAAGTTAAATTTTCAGGACATAGAAACACTCAAAAGCAGTGTCATCCCAAGGCTATCAAATAGATCTGTTAATATCATGTTGGTCCAAGTACGAAAAATGCGGATGCATCCCAAACAACACCCAACCCGAGGTAGTAGGCGTCGCCCTGGTGGAGGGCAGAAAGGCCAACAGAATCGAAGTTTCCGATAGAGACCTGATAGCCGGAGGAGATTTCTGTGTGTGTATATAATGCTGGCATACCTGTTGCCCCTCCTTTGTGATGGGACACGGTGAGGCTAGATGGCTAAGGCTGGGGTGCAATATTCCGGGGTCACTCGGAAAGAGAAATAACTCTCTATTTTGACCTAACATGATATTTAGGTACGTTTTAGTGAAATTATTTTAAAAAATGTTCGATATATAACATATAGATAACCAATCTGAATAATATACAGGTAATAAAGCATGAATATTTATTATAAAAACTGTCTATAACATATATGAGGGGTGATAAATATGTCAGTATCGGGCAGAGCATCAAGCAAACCTAACGATGGATTATCTATGCAGGTTAAAAAGGGAACTCTCAAAAAAAGGCCGGAAGATAGTCCAGTTGAAACAAGACTTACAGATTCAGTTAGGCCAAATAAAGAATCTCTACGTCTACCCATAGATAATGTTTCTAGAGCAGATGTCCTTGGTCGTGAAGGCAGTGAAGAAACATCTCAAGATAGTAAAACAAGCACAGTGTCCCATGAATTAATTTCCAAGGAAGTAGGGACTAATTCGACAACACCAATATCAAGAAGGGGTAGCAGGAGCAGTAGTAGTAAAGTAAAACTAGATGGCGCAGAAGAAAAAAAAGGTGAACCTTCAGAAGAAGAGAAACTTGATGCTGAGGTTGAATCTGTTTTTTATCATTATGAAGTTGATGAGGTTCTGGGAAATAGGCCAATGTTAACGAATTATATTTCTGGCTTGTTGCATAATCGAAGGAATTTAGAGACTGACTATGAAAAAGTTCAACTATTTCTTCTTTCTCTAAAAGTTCTCATTTCCTATTATAAATATCATGACCATTTAAAAAACAGTAGAGCTATTATACGGTCACTTAATAATAGTGTTTTATTTATAGCTGCTCAAAAAGAGAATAATCGGGAAAAAATTAAAGAATTATTCTCAAGTCTTGTTCGGGGGAATCTTGAATCCTTTTTGATTTCATCATTAGAATTAAATAGTCATGAAGTAGGAGTATGTTTTAGGAAAAATAAATCTGATAAAATTGAAAAGGTAAGGATTAATAAAGAATTGAAGCAAGAAAAAGAAAGCCCATTTGTAGTTGAAACATTTGATCTTAATGATGTCGTTGGACTTTTATCATACGAATTTTCTGAACACTACAAAGATCTAGATTTTGATTCTAGAGAACAAAATACTGCAAATTGTGGGAGTATTGCTTTGAGTATAGCTTTTCAATATGTTTGGGCAACAGCAGACAAAGTGCTTTATCAACAAATTCACAGTAATAAATATCGTCCGGAAGATAAAAAACAAAAATTCAAGTCCAGGTACTTTGTCATAGGAGAGAGAGTCAGTCGACTATTAATACGTCTAATTATTGAGGAAACGAAAGACAATATTACTGATAAAGATAAAAAATACATGTCCTCTTTAATAACGGAGGCTGATAATAATAAAAGGGCTGTGGAGAGAATAGAATGTGATGGAAGGGCACTCACTAGGGCCAATCTTGAAGAAGAATTAGGAAATAAAAATCTTACTGCAAAAACGATATGTAAAATAATGAAAGTTTGTAACATAGAGATTGAAGAATATTTTGGTATTGACTTCAAAGATCCCCAAGGAATTATCCAAAAACTAAAACAATTAAAGGTTGAGGGGCTTCATCAAGGATGCTATGAAGATTATATTTCATTGATTTGTGAAAAAAGTATACATTCTAACTTTAGGACACGTGTATATTTGTTAACTTCTTTTTTGCAAGAAGAAACTTTTGCAAGTATTGCTATGTACAGTATAACTGATTTAGTTTTAAATTTCCCTGGAAAACTTAGGGAAATTGCTCACAGCGAGGATTTAATATCAATCATGATCCATTTATCAATTAATGGTACAGATGAGGAAAAAGCATCAGCTATGAATGTATTTGATATATTAGCAAAAAATGTAAATATTCGACTCATATTGTTTGACTACCCAAAATTTATTCATTCAGTAATAGGTTGTCTTGGGAATAAATTAAGTAATACTGCATGCATTGCTGCAAAGATAATCATAGGTTTAGCTGAAAGTGAAAATTGCAATAAAAAATTGGAGGAGGATCAAGAGCTTTGCTTGACGCTTGTAAATCTAATAGCCAAAGATTGCTCAAGATATGCAAGAGAAGGGGTTTTAATAGCGTTAGAAGTGATTTCTCAAGATAAAAGGAATCATCGATTATTATTGCAAAGTGATGAGCTCATACCAAATTTACTGCATATAGCAAATATAGGCACAGATAAAGAAAGAGAGTTTGCACTAAGTATAATCATGGAATTATCCAAAAGCCATGATTCTCATCATCTTCTTTTACAAAAAAATAATATTAATACGCTTATTAAATTAATGGTTACAGGTTTAGAGAAAGAGCAAGAGTATGCAACCCTTGCTATTTTTTTTCTATCTTTGAATAAAAATAGCCAACTTAAACTGATGAGTTATAGTCCCCTGTTTAGGTCGATTTTCTTTGTAGCAGAGAATGGGTTGGAGAAGGCAAAAGAAAAAGCGATATTAGTGATTGCAACATTATCTAAAGATAAAAAAAATCATCAATT
>JABSQL010000008.1 GCA_013215865.1 Candidatus Margulisiibacteriota bacterium | reverse complement strand
CCCCCCAAATACTGATCTTCAGTACTAGATAATGGTTGCCATTGAGGGGTATTACTCCCAGAAAACAGAGGCTCTACTGGAAATAGATTCGAACAAGTATCAAAAAATTTCTGTATAGCAGGATGACTTACTATTTTATACATTATATCTCCTTTGAGTAATAAGATTTTCTTAAATGCATCAGGTATAATGGTATACACACAAATGGGTGAAGTCAATTTTTCTAGATAAATTAATGAATATTAAGTATAAATAAAGTAAATTTTTATTCCATGGGAGGATTCAGTGTGAAGCAATCTGCAAATAATGAAACAGCTCTTTTAGACGGATGTATTTCTTCGTTTCTCTTGCTTTTAACTTTAAAGCCCACAAAGAGGAAATAAGAAAAAAAGGATCGAGTAAATCCAAAGTGATTGAAAACCTCATATGAATCACGTATCATAACTAACCATAGTGAGAGACCGGACGTTATTTCCCCTAACTTTAATTGCCATTTTCTTTGTTCGAGGCATGATCTCTTTTCTAACTCCCGTAACTGCAGATGAGAGTTATTATTTGTTGTGGGCGTCTCATCTAGACTTATCATATGTTGACCATTCAGGGATGGTAGCATGGATCAACAGTGCCTTTATATATTTCTTTAAAGAGCCTTTGCTGTCCATACGAATGGCGTCTACGGTTCTTATGATCATCACCCTTATGTTTATATACCGAACAGCCAAAATGCTTAGCCAAAGCCAGTCTGTGGCACGGGCAGCCGTCATTTTGTTTTTACTCATTCCACATAATTTTGTGTCTGGCATTATTATGCAGGTCGAACAGCCTTTGATCTTGTTTTCAGCAGCAGGGGTCTATTTCTTTTTTAGATATGTTTTATCCAATAAAAAGGGGTTTTTACTCCCACTTTCTGTGTGTTTGGGGCTTGCGTTTTTAAGTAAATATACCGTCTTACTACTTATTATTGGAATGGTGGTGTCGTTGGCTCTTTCACCAACGCATCGCGGTGTGTTCAAGTCATGGGTATTTTGGCTTTCCGTACTGGTATTTATGGGGATAATTTCTCCGGTTATTTATTGGAATTTTCAGCATGAATGGGTCAGCATTTTATTTCATGAAGGCCGAATGGGTAATAGTCGTATTTTTGAGTATTTTCTACCCTTTTTAGGCGATCAAATCATCCATTTTTCACCTGTCTTATGGGTATATTTGTGGCTGGTGTTGAAAAAAGGGCAGCGGTTACCCCAGGAAAAAATATTGCTCATATTGGGAGGAACTGTTTTTGTGACGTTCTTGTGCTTGTCTATAGTTACCAAAGTATATGGCCACTGGACATCTATTATGTATATACCACTGACTTTATTCTTGGCGAGATACATTGAAAAAGAGTATCAATTCATGAATCGACATGTTGGTCTTTTTACAGGCGTACTTTCTTGTATTCTTTTGGTGGTAGGGCCAAGTGTTTTGGCCAAGCAAAATGACATTAGAAACAATTACAATATGTCGTCTATCATCCTTGAGATACAGCATTCCAAGCCCGATGATGTGATGCCCGTATTTGCAAATTTACATGGCTCTATTGGACAGCTCAGTTATTATGGTCGGACACAGGTATATATGCCAGCAGGGCATATGCGAATGGCCGGCATTTGGGGTGAACCTCAGTTTAGAATGTGGCACGAAGCGGTGACGATATCAAAAGGTGGTGATGCGCTGTATTATGGGTTTTCAAACGAGAAAATACAGTCCAAGTTATTGGAGAAATTTAAGCAGGTAACTGTGGTGGAAGAGTTTAAGCTCACTTTACTTGAAGGGTATATTAGTCAATTTGTGTTGTATCATTGTCAAGACGCAAAGGACTTTTTTATATTTTAGTCGCTGAAATAGTCATGGTACAATGACGAATAAATGAAACGTATAATTTTCGCTATTATTTGCATTATAATTGGAATCACAGTGACTTTTTGGGTCTTCAAATCAACGGATCGTCCTGAAAATGGTTCAGAACCCAGGTATTTTGGATTGAATCTGCTTGAAGTAACAGATAATATGAAGGCATTTAACGCATTTAAATCGTCTCTAAAAAAAACACCGCACCTTTCTATTTTTAAGGTAGATTGGAATCAACCGTTTCCAATGGCTCAAGGACAATTATTTTTAAAATGGGGATCAATCGTTCAAATCAGTTGGCAACCTTGGCAGCAGGCGGAAATAGACGTGGTGTTGCCCGCCCATATTCTTGAGGGTGATATGGATGAATACATTGATAGATGGGCAGAGCATGTGAAATTTTTTCAGTACCCTGTTTTTATCCAGTTTGCACCTTATATAAATTCACCAGACTACCCATGGGGATTTATGAAAGGTCACTGGGATGTTGAGGAATATAAAGAAATATTTCAGTATGTTGTGAACCGATTCCGTGATATTGGTGCGGAAAATGCCATTTGGGTATGGTCCATTTATGTGCCCAGAGATTCCAATGAATTGTCTTTAATTGCCCAAAGCTACCCAGGTGATGATTATGTGGATTGGATTGGTATTGGTCAATACTCTTTAGAGCGAAAACCCGTATTGAGTGAAATAGAAAATGTGGTGATGATGTTGAGTCTAGAATATAGCACTAAACCTTTGATGCTCACATCTTTTAGGCTACCTAAATCATCATCATGGTTAAAGGATCTTAATCTTTTTTCAGATGCATTGGAAGGTGGATTGAAACCAGTAAAATTGTGGAGTATGACGTTTCTTGAAACAGATACCTGGATGATGGAAGAACCATACAAAACCAACCTAATGATTTTTGTTGAAAATTTCGAAGGTAAGTTAGACGATCTACAAACACTATCCGTGAATAAGGATGCACCTCAATAGACATCATGTATAAAAAGAACCCTCTCAACGCAACATAATATATATTATGCGACATTGTGTGTGATGATCCAGAATGCCTCAATTGAAAAATAGATCATGAACGTATATAATTGAAACATGAAAACAACACCCCCTTTGGAAACAGAAGAACGCCCTTGGGGACGATATGATGTTTTATTGGATGAAGACTGTTGTAAAGTCAAAAAAATAACCGTTAATCCCCACGCACGTTTAAGTTATCAGAAACATCTTAGACGTGAAGAAGTTTGGACTATCGTTCAAGGTACCGCCATCATTACCCTTGATGGTCAAGAAATGGAACATTCTGCTGGCGATGTGATTCATATCCCAAAAGAAGCCGCACACCGTATTGCCAATACCAAAGATGAAACGGTCATTTTTATAGAAATACAACGAGGCGATTATTTTGGCGAAGATGATATCATTCGCATTGAAGATGATTATGGACGCCATGTATAGGCAATCCTTTGCCGTTAGATAGACGGTGTTTTTTTATTAAACTGATTCATTGCCGTATCAATCCCTTTATCTATAATACACATCACCGCATCACTGGTATTTTTAAGGATTGTAGGCAATGTCTTCTTTTCGAAGGCGTTAAAATCAGATAAAACAAAGGAATTGAGTTCCCATTTCTCAGGCTTGGGCCCAATACCGATGCGAATTCTCATAAAATCATTTCCGATCATATGCACAATAGACTTCATACCATTATGGGTTCCGGGTCCTCCCTGCTTGCGTATTCTGATTATTTCAAAATTTGTATCTACATCATCATAAATGACAATCACCTGTGTTGAAGGTATTTTGTAGTATTGCTTGGCCAAATGAATCGCATCTCCTGATAAATTCATATAGGTCTCTGGCTTCAACATCATAATATGATGCCGACCGACTCTTCCTTGAAAACATTTGGATTTAAACGTGGTACCTTTTTTTTGAAAGGCGTACTGATCGACCATGTAATCAATGGCACTATACCCAATGTTATGTCGGGTACCTGAATATTCTTTCCCTGGATTTCCTAAACCTGCAACAATAATCATCACGTTTAATAGTATAAAGGATATGCCTTGTTTTGCGAATGCCTGAGATGATACAATACACTACTTTTTTTGAGGAGGTAATAATGGCTATTAAACCGTTTTTGAAGATGATGATTGCGCCTGAAAGTGCATCATGGAAAAGCTGGGGGCTTCTTGTGTTAAGGCTTGGGTTTGGACTCCCAATGATTCTATTGCATGGCATTCCCAAAATAGTCCGTTTTGAACAGCTTGCACCCATTTTCCCAGATCCTTTAGGTATCGGATCAGCAGTGAGCTTAGCGCTGGTTATTTTTGCAGAAGTAGGTTGTAGTGCTGCCCTCATCCTGGGCTTATTTACACGATTTTCCTTAATGCCTTTGATGTTTAATTTTTCTGTTGCTGCATTTGTTATTCATGCTGGAGACCCTCTGGCTAAAAAAGAATTAGCGTTGCTGTATTTGTTCGTTTATATGTGCATATTCTTAGTTGGACCGGGTCATTATTCTGTAGACTCTGCGATTCAATCTAAGATTGAGTAGGCATAAATAAATTATACAAGAAAAATTCGGTACATCTTATAACCTCTGATCCACGTTCATATAGGTAAGCATTGTGAAAGGAGCTTGTATGATGGATGTTTTTAATCAAGATCGTTGTTTAGATAGGAATATCACTTTAGATACCCTAGAATCGCATAAATCGCTTTGGGAAAAAGGATTTGATATCGAGGCATATGTCTCCAATGTTGGGTTTTCTGGTGGGTTAAATATGGCGCATAGTTTATCTGATGAAGAAATATTGTCGTCTATAAAGTCGAAAAACACCTTATCTCTTCCGGTTGACATTAAAAGAGGCCCAGAATCTGTTAGCATTACATTACCTCTGCCAGATCGGGACCGGAATAAACTGGCTATTGTATTGAAAGAGAATCTGTTAGATATTGTTGAGTATAATGATAATGACAATCAGGTTAAATCTACAAATGAACGTGAAGTTATTCATTCGTTTTATCTAGATTCTGATATTAATACCAAACAAGCTAAAGCAGAATATAAAAATGGTGTTTTGACTATTACACTTCCAATCTCTAGTTAAATAGGTTGTTTTTGAGCAGCTGTATTTAACTATAGTTGTATTTGGCTTATAATAGCCTGCTAATGGATAAAAAATCTCTTAGCATTATTTTTTTGGTGATGACAACAGAGCTTATTGGCTTTGCGATGCTCATCCCAATTATGCCACAAATATTTGTGGACTTTAATTTATCTTATCTAAGTATCACCGCTCTTCTTACATCTTATTCTGTGGCACAGTTGATTGCAGCACCCGTTCTGGGGTGGATGTCAGATAGAGTCGGTCGAAAACCTGTTTTAATTGTAAGTCAAATTGGAACCGTAATATCTTACATCATTTTTGCCATGGCCAACACATTTCCCGTATTTCTGATTTCTCGCATGCTTGATGGGTTTTCAGGTGGTAACATCGGAACGGCACGTGCATATATTGCAGATATTACTTCCAAAGAAGATCGCCCCAAAGGAATGGCCGTGCTAGGAATTTCATTTGGAGTTGCATTTATTGTGGGGCCTGCTATTGGCATTTTGGCATTTAAGTCAAATTCCCATGCTTTAGCTGCAATCATAGCAGGATCGTTGTCTTTTTGCTCACTCATCTTAAACATTCTATTCTTGAAAGAGCCAAAAAACCGAAGGTCCCATTCCACGCATTTCTTTAAATCTTTGAAACGCATCGGTTCAAATAAAAATTTACTGGCCTTATTTACATTACAACTTGTCTTCTTTTCCATATTTTCAGGATTTGAAGCCACTTTTTCTATATTTACAGATCATCAATTTGGATTCTTGAAAAATCAAAATAGTTGGTTATTTTTCTATATTGGCTTAATGATGCTGCTGGTCCAAGCAACAATTGTGAGAAAAAGAGCCGGAAATCCCAAAACATATACCAATATTGGCCTCTTTATTATTTCCATAGGAATGATCGCATTAGGCGTGTCAGGTACTGTTCCACTCTTATTAATCGCCCTTGCAATATTTGCAATCGGTGCAGGATTGATACATGCTTATTTGCCCGCCCTATTATCCATTACAGGTGATTCAGATAAAGAGGGTGAGCTTATGGGACTATACGTCTCAGTGAATAGCCTGAGCCGCATTATTGGTACAATGGTGGCAACCCCTATGATTTTTCACCTATGGGGGTCTATTTATAGTATTTTTGCACTCTTGCTTCTCATCACTTTGGTTGTCTTTATGTCTGTTTTTGATCGTAGCAGTGGTTCATCTTGAATAGTGATGACCCCATTGCGACGCTCACTTCTTGGTTAGATGATGCGAACCGTCACCCCCAAATAGACATACCGAATGCGGCATGTCTATCCACTGTTGATGACACGGGCTAACCAGATGGTCGTATGATTCTTGTCAAGCATATATCTGAGAAAGGCCTCTCTTTTTTTACCAATATGCACTCCAAAAAAGCGATATCTTTAAAGGAAACACCCAAAGCATCTCTCACTTTTCACTGGGAAAAGTTGGGTAAGCAAATTCGTGTTCAGGGTGATATTACATCCACAACAGACAAAGAAGCAGATGATTATTTTAATAGCCGACCCCGTGAAAGCAACATCGGTGCTTGGGCATCAGATCAAAGTGCAATATTAGACAGTAGAGAAACCCTTGAGAAGCGGTACAAAGACCTTGAAGAAAAACGTGAAGGAAA
>JABSQL010000079.1 GCA_013215865.1 Candidatus Margulisiibacteriota bacterium | reverse complement strand
TTTAATAACAAGGTTAAAGTTGTTATGAGAAGATCTTATGGCTTTAGAACTTATGCTGCTCTAGAAATTGCTCTTTACCATTCTTTAGGTAACTTGCCTTCTCCCCCTTTGACCCACACTTTCTTCTGAGGAGGCAAAAAACCTATTGTGATACGCTACTATTTTCTCAACAAATCAATTCTCATATGGAGGAAACATATCATGGCATCAGTAGTACCCGTTATCGCAAATCATTCACCCAGCCCAAACAGGACCACAAGCATCTCTCCTGAGGAGAAAAAAACAGATCTTTCAAAGATGAATGAATTCTTACCTGTCACTGATAGTACAGGAGTTTTACCGAGATATCACATAGAAATCAATGAACATCCCTCAGTCCACTGTCCCTGTGAGACAAAAAAGTTTGCAGAAAGAATGATGAAGGGAAGTGCTTTTTCGGCTATCATTTTATTTTTCCTTTCTGCTATTGTACTGGCCTCGAATAAAACAGATGCAGGTATTGCTTTGTGTGGTACAGCTGCAGGTTTTTTGGGACTGTGCTTAATATCACTCTGCATAATTGATCGATCGGGAGGTATAATATGAAGATCTATTATTCATATTCAAAAAAAATTGTTTCTTGTAATTTGAACGACAGCAAAAGCTCCTCACTAGAGCACTTTAAAGCAAAATTAAAAGAATATAAACAAGAATGGGACAAACAACCTTATAAAACAACAGCAGCAATTTTAATCCAAAGTGATGTTAGTAATCTTCGACAGAAAAAAGTAGGAAACGAACAAGTCATACGCATTATTGATGAACTAAAAGATTTATATTCTCAAGAAGAAATGTACGATAGAGACTATTATTCATTTGCCAAAATAGTATTTTTAATGAGTTGTAAACCTGAGAGGAAATTATTGGTGGAAAATTGTGATGAGGTAATAAAGTTTATTTTGAAATTACATCGTAAACAAAATCATGAAAATGACCATTATTTGGATTGGTTCCTGAATCAATTAATAGGCGCTTCAATAGCAGACGAAAAATTGGATCTAAAAAATTCTATATTAGACCTATGTTTATACATTCGCGGTCTTGATAAAAAACGATGCCTTTTTGATAGAGCGGATATGGTGTATAGATACGGTTTTCTTGAAGACAGGGTGCAGATACTTTCGAAAAAAATGAGAAAATTCTATCATGATATTGATAATTTAAATTATAATGATGATGATGAATATATAGGGGAAGCTATTTGTAAATACCTGAAAGGACAAGAACATTTTGAGAAAGCTAATTTTGACAATGAGATAGGTGCAGCAATAACAATCTGTAATCATTCTCGTAGACGTTGGATAATATCAAAATTTACGATTCTCGATATAAAAAGTAAAATAGGGATGCACAGGAAAATTGACGGAATATACTGTGCAAACATTTTAAATGATCTCGAATTATTATGGGGGAGATTCCCCTATGATCTTAAATATGTAAATGTTTTAGCGTATTTTTCAAAAAAGTATCCAGAAAAGAGTAATATAATTTTGGATCTAAAAAATTCTCTAAAAAAGGGGGTGATTAAAAAGGATCTTTATTTTATTCTTGTTGTGATATGGGCATCTCATCACAGCGCGGATGATAATTTCATTGTGGATAATCACGAAGATATAATAAGTGGGGCTAAATTATTGATGAGTTATCAGCGATATAAATGTCTAGCAAAGGCACTATTATCAATAAAAACTGATATTAAAAGAACAGGTGATGAGAAATTAAAGAAAAGTATGCAGGTTTTTGTTGAAAAAAATTTGAAAGGACCATTTAGAGACAAGGACAAATTTATAGACAATAGTCATACAAAGAATATATTGAAATATAGAAAATCTATCTTGAGTATGTGAAACTTGAAATAGCATCGTTGTTGAAATGTCCATGGAATCTCTATTCCATCGTGACCCATTTTTCACTCTTTTCAACCTGCCATGATACAATTTCAACGAGAGGACATACTTCACAGCGGCTCAATAGTTTAGTATCGTGTTCCCTCTTGTGAGAGTTAACTATGGATAAATATTCGTATATCAATAATGCAAACGGTGCCTTTGTGGAGGATCTTTATGATAAATATCAGAAAGATCCTGCTTCCGTAGACCCCTCATGGCAAAAATTCTTCGAAGGGTTTGAATTTTCAAAGTCTCTTGGACCCGTTAAAGGTGAATCTGTATCCAATAAAGAGATATCTGTTGTTAAACTCATCAATGCCTACCGGTCTCGGGGACATTTGATATCAGATACCAATCCTGTTCGGAAAAGGCGTCCTCATAAAGCAGATTTAACCCTAGATTACTTTGGGCTTACCGAAGCAGACTTGGATACGGTTTTTGATGCCGGTATGGAAATATCTATTGGAACGCAATCACTTCGGAAAATTTTAGACCATCTTGAGAAAACATATTGCCATACCATTGGTGTTGAATTTATGTACTGTCGAGATGAAAAACTGAGGCAGTGGTTGTACCAAGAAATGGAGCCCATTGCGAATCAACCCAAATTTACGCCCGATGAAAGCAAATATATATTAGAAAAAATCACCCAATCAGTCACATTTGAAAAATTTATTCACACGAAATATGTGGGTAAAAAGCGGTTTTCGTTGGAAGGGCTTGAATCTTTAATTCCGTCTCTTGATGTCATGATTCGACAAAGTGCAGAGTTGGGGACCAAGGAATTTATCATTGGTATGGCCCATCGGGGCAGATTAAATGTTCTGGCCCATATTTTTGGTAAAGCTTATGAAGATGTTTTCTCAGAATTCGAAGAGTATATGTTACCAAAAGATATAAAGGGGAGTGGCGATGTCAAATACCACTTGGGTCGATCAGCTGACATCAAAACCCGAGATGGCCATAAGATTCACCTCAGTCTTCTACCCAATCCATCTCATTTGGAATCAGTTAATCCCGTGGTTCAGGGGAATGTGTATGCCAAAAAATTAGAGGTATATGGGAACGATGCAAAGAAAATTGTCCCTGTGTTGATTCATGGTGATGCGGCGTATTCAGGTCAGGGTGTGAATTACGAAGTGGCCCATATGTCTAAATTAGAGGGGTATGGGAATGGCGGAACGATTCACATTGTGCTAAACAATCAAATTGGCTTTACAACCAACTATAAAGAAGGTCGTTCGAGTGTGTATTGTACAGATATTGCTAAGGTTACAGAATCCCCCGTTTTTCATGTCAACGCGGATGATCCTTTTGCCGTCACCCATGCCATGCGAATGGCGGTGAAAATTCGCCAAGAATTTCATATTGATGTGTATGTCGCTATTCTGGGCTATAGACG
>JABSQL010000078.1 GCA_013215865.1 Candidatus Margulisiibacteriota bacterium | reverse complement strand
TTAACATTGAACACCAGAAAGGCAAGGACCCCAAGCATCAATGATAGGCAGAAATAGGATGCTTCTTCCCAATGAATGAATCGGGTATACAGCCAAAATCCTGAGAGTGTTATTAATGAAAGCCCTGCCAAAAGCCCATCCAGACCATCTGTCATATTGGCTGCGTTTGATGCCCCTACTATCACAAATACATAGAACACAAAAACACCAATACTCAGCACCTGAAAATGCACATCATATACCCACATTCCCAAGATAGCGATCCCCGTTTGACAGAGTAGTTTGTGGCGGGCTGAAAGCCCTTTATTTTTGCCTTTACTAACCGATAAATAGTCATCAATAAACCCCAAAATCCCAAACAAAAATATGAGCCCCGACACCCATAATAAGCGAGAATCTTGAATCGATAACAGCACAATCCCTGCCAATACACTCAATAGTATGCCAACGCCACCAAAAGAAGGGATGCTATCCTTTTTCTGATGGGTTACGGGACTGGACTCATAAATCGGCTGAAAAATTCGCTTTTTTCTTAATATTCGGGTTAATCCAAAATTAAATGCGACACAAAATCCAAATAACAAACACAAATTAAGAATGTTGAATAGCATGTACAACCTCATCCATTTTCATTGCTCTAGATCCTTTCACTAATACAACATCACCCCTCTTCAACTCATTCTTAATCTGCTTTATCATGACGTCTTTTTTTGAAAAATGGCAGGAATAAAAGTCTCTCGATTGAATAACAGAAGACTCTTTTCCAAAGGTAAACACAATATCAACGCCACATTCTATGAGAAGCTCAACAATCTCCTCATGTGCTTTAAATGCATGGGCTCCCAACTCACACATATCCCCTAACACAATCACTTTTCGACCCGTCAATGTCTTAATGTAATCTAATGCATACTGCACACCTTCCGGACTGGCATTATACGTGTCGTCTATAAGCGTAATATTGTCTCTGCATTTGATCGTATTCAATCGATGTTCAGATGGCTTGTATACATTCAACCCTTCTTTAATTTCTTGATCTGTTAGCCCAAAATAACGTCCCACTATATAACAACAACTTAAGTTCTGGTCAGATCTATTTTGCCCTTCATAAGGAATCACCTTAAATTGCCCGTCGAGAGCCCGTTTGGAAAGAATCTTGTAATGTGGAGAATTGAATTGAATAAAAGCTGTCCGGTCTTTTTGCTCCCATTGAAGTGGATTTCTAAATATTTCAGATTTTGCCAACGCAATATTTCGGGTGGTTTTTAAAAATTGGATATGACTTCGTCCCACACCTGTCAAAACAACAACATCCGGCCTTGCAATTTGACTCAAATACCGAATTTGACCTTTTTGCCTCATTGCCAATTCTAAAATAAGAATTTCTGTATTGGAATCTGCCCGTAAAATCGTTAACGGCACCCCAATCTCATTATTTTGATTGCCTTGGGTCTGGGCAATTTGGAATTTTTGACCCAATATAGCGGATAACATATCTTTAATAGTGGTCTTCCCCACTGAACCAGTGACGGCGATGACCCGACAAGACAATTTTTTTCGATACCGTTTTGCATACTGCCCAATATCTTTAACATTCAATATCTTTCTTGCACCTTTTCGAAGTGCCTCATCAATGAAATCATGACCATCAAATCGCGGACCAATCAAGGGAATAAAAGTATCCCCAGGCTGTAATGTTCGCGTATCAATGGAGATCGTCATACGATGAGACTCCTTATTATTTTTTTTGCTGTTTCACGATCATCAAAATAGATCGTTTTATCTTTGAAAATTTGATAATCTTCATGTCCCTTTCCCGCAATCACCACCACATCTTTCTTCTGAGATTGAACCAGTGCTACTTGAATGGCCTTTTCCCGATCATTTTCCACAAAATACGTATCTGTCCCTGAAAATCCTTTTACGGTATCGTTGATAATCTGTTGAGGGTTTTCTGAGCGGGGATTGTCTTGTGTCACGATTGCTACATGTGAATATTCCGAAACGGCGTGTGCCATAAGCGGTCTTTTTGAGCGATCTCGATCACCACCACACCCAAACACTGTAATGAGCCGCCCTTGACGTTCACTCGCCATTTCTCGCGCTGTTTTCAATACATTCTTCAAACCACAGGGCGTATGAGCATAGTCTACAATAACCATCTGATCTTGACCTTCACAAATGGATTCAAAACGGCCGGGGGGTGATTTAACTTGACTCAAAGTTTCCGAGATATCCTTTTCATCAATTTGTAGTTGCTTAAGAATAGATACGGCGGCTTGAAGGTTCAGATAATTAAAGGTTCCAACCAAGGGGGGTGGGAAATTTAACACTTCTTTTTCAAATGTTTTTGGATATATTGATAGACCCGGGCCTTCTTTCATAAACGACTTCTTAGTCGCGTGGTATTGTGCCATTGATTGATGATAATCCAGGTGGTCTTGACCCAAATTAGTGAGTAATTTCACATCAAAGTCAACCCCCAATACCCGTTCTTGATGAATACCATGTGATGACACTTCCATGACAAAGTGCGTCCCCTTATTCTGAATATGGCCGGCCATTTTTTGTTGTATGTCCCATGATTCGGGCGTTGTTAAGTCTGAATTTAGCGTGCCAAGAGTTTCCACCTTTATCCCTGACAATTTTAATACGTGAGACACCAAATGAACCACGGTTGTTTTTCCGTTGGTACCTGTTACACCCACAACCTGTAATTTCCGTGAAGGATCCTGGAAATGGGATACCGCAAACGCTGCCATTTGTGCCCGAGTCATTTTCATGACTTTCTCAGCACCGTTATCACGTGCATCATTTATGAATGGCTCTCCTCCGGGTAAGCAAATAAACACATCACCCTTACCAATTTGTCTAGAGTCATAGTGATAAACCATTGGAGGATTATATCAGAAGATTGGATGGTATAATATGAAAGGTTGACTGTCATCATTAAAATAAAAGGAAGATGTCCTTGAGCAAGGAAAATCTTGTATTACAATATAGTAAAGAAAAAGAGCGCGAAATAAAAACGCCCAATTTAAGGGAAGATATCGTCACAGCCTACTCAAAGCTGGTAGAACATATCGCCAGACGCCTTGCCTTTAGAAAGGATGATTTTGAAGACTTGCGTCAAGTAGGCAACATTGGTCTTCTCAAAGCTTTGGAACAATATGACCCCACCAAAGAGGCCACTTTCACGACCTTTGCCACAACCAATGTCATTGGCGAAATTAAACATTATTTGAGAGATAAGGGCGGTTTGGTTAAAATTCCAAGGCGTCTCCAAGAACTCTACTCTAAAATTAATCAAGCCATACGGACATTGACCCAAGTTAAAGGTCGATACCCAACCATTCAAGAAATAGCAGATAAATTAGATCTTTCTCCTGAGGAAATATTAGAGTCTATGGAAGCGGGGCATAGCAGTCAAGTCATATCATTAGATAAAACCTTTTACACATCGTCTAAGCAAAATTCTAGCCAATCTTTTTCATTGTTAGACAGCTTGGGTGATAATGCTCATGCAGATGAAATTTTGAACAAAGAAAGCCTAAAGCAAGCGCTGAAAAAATTAACAGAAAGAGAGCGACGCATTATATATCTTAGGTATTTTGAGGGATTAACCCAAAAAGAGATTGCAGATTGTATGCACTTATCACAAATGCATATTTCCCGTATCCTACAGGGTACGTTAGAAAAACTTAAAAATAAAATAGGGACCAAATAATGACCTTAACAATGGATGATCTGAAACAGCGGCTTCCACACCGCTACGAAAACCTATTACTCGATAGCTGCACAAAAATAGAAGACAGTGAAACCAACACAGCCACATTTTCCATCAACATTGGACCTGAAGACCCATTGAATCGAATGTTATTTTCAAAACAAAAAACATCGTCTCAACACACCATATTAGAAGCAACATTTATGGAAATACTGGCATTGGCCTCCATTTCGTCATCTGGCACCATCAGGGAAGATCAACTTATCTTTTTCACCTCTATTTCTCATTTTACGAAAACAGGTGATTTTCGGGTGGGTGAGCATATTACTGGAAGTACCACTCAATTGAAATCAAAGAATGATATGTTTAAGTACCAGGGCCAACTGTTTGATCATGAACACAATTTGATTAGTGAAGGAACCGTCATGGCCTTTTTAATTGATATACAAAACGGTATCCCCCAAACATCATCTAAGGAAACATCTATTCCAGAACAAAACATGGAATTCAAGCCAGATCTAGACCATTTATTTAAAGTCCCAGACATGTGGGTATGTGATGCGCTCATCTACTGGGACCCTGAGACAAGAGAATGTGCCACTCGATATACCTACCCCCAGAATCATCCTTGTGTAAAGGGACATTTTCCTGGCAACCCGGTGATGATGGGCATTATGCAATGGATGGGCGTTAGTGATGCCTGCTTCTGCATTGCAAAGATGCTTAAAGAAACCGGAAAAATAGGCCAATACACCCTATCCGGAAATGCCACTATTTTAAAAGATAACGGGCAAATTGTATGCGATATTAAAGGGTTTGTGGTGGAGATATTTATGGACTCTCCACCCTACTTAAACCAAAGTGAAATCATCGAAACCAAAAAGATATTATTTCGAAATACGGTGAGACCGGGTGATACGGTTTATTTCAAACTTTTTGATTTGGTTATAGTATAAGCTTATTCTTCAATTTAATCTTAAGCTGTATGTTCACCCATTAAACCTAAAAGGAGTGGTTAAAATGGTATCTTATCAGCCTAAGCCTACAAAATCTGCAATTATTCCAAACATCTCTACAGGCGCAGTAATTTCATGTTTATCTTTTATCGTATCATCCATAACCTCAATCGTTGTTTTTCTTATTAATGATTTTACACCTTTAGAAAGAACCTTTGTTTGGCTCTATAGAACAAACAGTGGGTAAAGCTGAGGGTAAATAAGTAGGGACGAAAGTGACAGTGAGATTGAAAGCAGGGGAAACAGGGAGAAAAGAGAGATAAAACCAAACCTTTAAATATCCCTTCAAGTAACAAATA
>JABSQL010000077.1 GCA_013215865.1 Candidatus Margulisiibacteriota bacterium | reverse complement strand
TATTGTTGGTGATGATTTTCACAAAAAATTTTCCTCTACAGTCCACTGTGCGACACAGGTTATCAAGTGATAGGTTACATACTTCATGCTGTTTTCTCTTCCATATTTTCCCCTTATCACTCCGTATCAAATACTCCATTTTTTATAGATGTCAAATCATTTATGGTACCTACCACAAACTTCTGAGTACCACCTTGAGAATTTCCTAGCACAAATTTATGGCCATGAAAAGAATATACATTTGCTCCTAAAATAGTACTCGTAACAAATTTCCAATCAAACTCTCTAAAACTATAATAGTTACCTCCTTCTCTAAACATATCTATTTCTCTCTCGTTCAAAATTCTCCACTTACCATAAAAGTTATAAATCTCTGGGTTAGTTAATCTAATAAAAGGTGATGCACCGATAGGAATTTTAAACTCTGCAAACTTTCTAAAACTAGAAGGAAGTACGTACCTTGCAAAACTGTAGTTACCATCATATAAATCACTTTTATTTAGTTGAAAAACATAATACTCAACATACCTAAAAGTTATGATTCCTTGGCCTTCCTCTGAAGACCCGGTCGCTATAGTAGCAGAAAGGTATGAGTAAACTACTAAACTATCAAATAATGCAACTATTACATCTTTTCGTGTTGCCTCCTCTGGTTCATTTAAAACAGTAATTAACGCATCTATTTTTGTATTCGTTTCTTCTTGACTCGCTAAAATTTTATCTGTATCATTCCCACAACCAATTAGCATAAGCGACAGTAAAACCGCACTTATAAAGGTTTTCATTTTTTTCTCCGTTTTACGTTTGCTCCATTCTTGCAAAGCCATCGGTATTGGCGCGCAATAGGTGCTCTTCTAATTCATCACCATCAATATCAGCCAACATCTTTCCATCTATCTCAACACAAGGTGAAAGAGGTTGGCCGCTTTTCTGCACCATCTCAGCATAATTTTCAGGCTCAGTAATTAATTTTTCTTCATAATCCAAACCATGACGTGCAAACACATCACGGACACCACTGGACCATCCGCATACAGGTTTAAGATACGCTGTAATTTTCATTGTTTACTCCTTATTTAAAAAGTAATCTGCATTTATTTTTTCAAAATGGGCCCATTCTTCGGGTATATCTTCTACAACAAAAATAGCTTCTACTGGACATTCCGGTTCGCAAGCTCCACACATAATACATTCATCTGGATCTATATAAAGTTGGGGCACATCCTCTCCATCAGTAGGATGAATACAATCAACCGGACATACATCTACACATGCCGTATCTTTTACATCGATGCATGGTTGCGCTATTACATACATATCCATTTTTGGCATGTTTTATTTACCTTTAGCAGGATCGGACTTGCCCTTAATTTTCTCAATGCTTCTTCCCACAAAGTATGAAGAATACACAGCGAGAAGCAATGTTTGGAAAACAGGAACATAAGCTTCGCCTATAGTAAATTCACCAATGTTGCCATCCGTTACAGAGAGCAGAGTGAATACGGCTGTG
>JABSQL010000076.1 GCA_013215865.1 Candidatus Margulisiibacteriota bacterium | reverse complement strand
CCGGGGGAGAGATAAGAAAAAACCCCCTAAATCCCCCTTCACAGGGGGACTTTTGTTAGTATATGTAAATATATATCGGTAATAAAGATAGAAGAATAATGTAACCTCCCCCTGTGAAGGGGGATAAGAGGGGGTTTTTCTCCCGTCAATCGAAATTGACGATATTTTGCTTAAAAAATGTTCTGACAAATCGATCAGGTTCGAGAGGTTTGTTTGAGTATCCCTTGAGTGCGCCCTTCAAACAAGCATGATGTAAGAGATGCTCTCGGTTACTATTATATTCTTTTAGTGTATAGGTTAATGCCCCTAATTCATGATGAACACAGAAATAGCTTGAGTAAGCGTATACATTCGATTTCCACTTACCGAAGTAATAATCCCCCCCTTTGAATAAAAAGCCTCCTTCACCATTTCGTTTGCCATTTTCCCAATCTCCTTCATAAATATTACCGGAAGCATAGTACATTTTTCCAGCGTCTTGGGGTTTCCCATTTTTCCACTCACCTTTGTAATAGTCTTTATTTTCAAAGATGATGATAACTTTATTGATTGCTATTCCATCAATCCATTTGCTTTTGTATATGTCTCCATTGTAGGTGAGTGTACCTCTGCCATGCCATTTACCATATTTCCATTTTCCATCATATACTTTTCCATCTGAATAGGTCATTTTTCCTTTGCCGTGGTGTTCTCCATCTTTCCAGTTTCCATCATATACTCTTCCATCTGGATAGGTCATTTTTCCATTGCCATGGGGTTTATTATTTTTTAATTTCCCATTGTATTCACCTACATCTGATGTGAATCTCCCTTTATAAGGTGCAAAATTTTTAAACCGTCCTTCGAATTTTTGTTTATCAAGAAATGTTAATGTTCCTGTTTTTCGTTTAAAGGGCTTTCTCTTATTCCATGTTATATCTGTTTCAAAATATATTTTGGGTGTGGTTTTGGGTGTGTCTCTTTTGAAAACTCTTTTTGGTATATCTTTGAATTCACTTTTTACTCTTCTATATGTTTTTAAAAACAATTTTGTACTAATGCTGGCCATGATTAACCCCTCCTAGATACTTGATTTAATAACTAGGGTTTAAAATAGCATGAAATTTAATAAAATCAAACAGTGGGGTTTAGAGGTGATTGAATTTATTCAGTATTCTTATCTGATTCTTCTTATTATGTTTGTTTGTAACGTTAGGCTTTCCAAAACCTTCAATATATATATCGGAGTAATCTGTTCTCTCTATAGATTTATTTTGAGAGGGCTTGGTTGCTTCACCTAATAGTAGATTTCCTGTCTTAAGCTTGTTTTTAGAAAAAGTGCCCGTGAATTTAAGATCAATATATCCATCTCCATTTGTATCTTGCTCAACTAGGATCAATTTCCCATTACTTTTTATTCCATTTTTAAATTTACCGGTATAATTGGAATGCACGGTTTTCTTGCCATTTTCATTGTATGTTTTTAACGTATGTTCTCCATCGAATTCTTCTGTACTAATCTCACCTTTAATAAATTTACCAGACATTACTGTCTTCTTTATTTTAGTTCCTTTTGCAGAACTTATTTTAACAGTTTCTTTCCCTTTCCCTTGTAGTTTACCTTTTTTAAAAGTGCCAATAAGGGTTGTCTTTTTAATATTCCCACTAGTTCTATCTGTAACAATTTTTACCAATGTTCCCTTGCCTTCACATTTAGTGGTACTATCTATCGTTCCCCCTTGTTTGCTCTTGAAGGTATATACTGCTGAATACCTCTTGCTACCCGAAGTTTTACTCCAACTATGAATCTTATTTCTTTTGAGTACAGATGAAAGCTTGGGTGCAGCGCTTACTATTCTTCTCAATGGTGTTCTTGGAATAATAATTCCGCTCATAAAATCACCTGCTGATTGAATTTGGGCTTCATACTGTATTATTCCCATTTTAACTCAAAATAACCTCCTTTTACTAGGAATTATCTCCCTAATCAGTGGAAGGGCATCTTGTTTTGGGTTACACTAACAATATAGAAAGGAGATCCTATGGCTGGAAATACATTTGGACGACTATTTAGAATGACCACCTTTGGTGAAAGCCACGGTATTGGCATTGGCGTTGTTCTTGACGGTGTTCCCCCATACCTGCCCCTCTCTGAGGCAGATATTCAATTTGATCTCGATAGAAGACGGCCCGGGACCAGTCATATTGTGACCCCCCGAAAAGAGTCAGATACCGTCGAAATTATATCTGGTGTATTTGAAGGCCAAACCACAGGGACCCCACTCGCTCTATTCATCCGAAACACCAATCAAAAATCAAAAGACTATAGCAATATTAAAGACGTGTTTAGACCCGGTCATGCCGATTTTACCTACTCTGAAAAGTACGGTATCCGTGACTACAGAGGCGGTGGCCGGTCTTCCGGAAGAGAAACAGCTGCCCGTGTCGCAGCGGGTGCAGTCGCAAAGAAACTGCTGGAATCCCATAACATCCACATTCTGGCCCATACCAAATCTGTTTCCAACATCACTGCAACCACGTTTAATGAATCAGAAATCGAAAAGAATCCCGTACGGTGTGCAGATCCTGCTAAAGCCAAAGAAATGATCTCTGCTATTGAAGCCGCTAAAAAAGAGGGCGACTCCCTAGGTGGTGTCATTGAAGCCGTTATTCGAGGTTGTCCTGTTGGTTTAGGGGACCCTGTATTTGATAAGCTAGATGCCCTACTTGCTGCAGCCATCATGTCCATTGGTACCATCAAGGGAATCGAGTTTGGTGAGGGGTTTGCCATCACAAAAATGAAAGGTTCTGAAAGTAATGATGAATTCTTTAATGATGGCGGTATCATCAAAACCCGTACCAACCACTCCGGTGGCATACTGGGCGGTATCTCCAGCGGCGAAGACATTATACTCAGAGCAGCCATAAAACCCCCTTCATCTATCTCAAAATTTCAGAAAACCGTCTCTAAATCCAAAAAGCCAACCGAAATACAAGTCACAGGCCGGCATGACCCCTGCATATGCCCAAGGGTGGTTCCCGTTATCGAAGCCATGATTGCTGTCACATTAGCGGATTGCTTACTGGTTCAGAAAAGTGTTGTTGTTACTGGGGAATCGGAGGAGAAAACCCCCTAAATCCCTGGGGGATTTAGGGGGTTTTTCTTCAGTTTCCCCAGAGATTTAGGGGGTTTTCTCCTGTAGCCCCCTCAAGCTTAAAATTGTTCTCTTTTAGAGTGCTATAAAGCATTCTAGAAAAGCGCTCTTGATTACCATTAGGATAAATCCGAACGCCATTTGCATAATCTTTGTCATTGTCTTCTATTAATTGGCTGACAGTCATTGCACCTGTTTTAAGATCCACAAAAATACTCCGGCCATCATTATTATTCTCAGTGGGGGAAAGATGAAATTCGACCCCATTCTTACGAACATTGAATGTATAATTTATTGCTTTCATTCTCTGACCAGAATTTGATATCTTTTCGAATGAAATGATTCTGGGTTCTTTATCTGAACTCAATTTAACAACAAACACAAATTTCTGGTTCAAAGGGTGATCATCTTTTAATACATGAAGCGGGGGCGTAACATACCAGCCTTTCGTATCTGTGATACAATTTCCTTTCGGAAATCCGCTTTTAGATATAAAGAGACTGCCATTAGCCAATTGAGAGGCCAAAACATTATTGCTTTTTTCCAAAAGACATACTGCATTTTTATTGACCTTAAATCCATTTGTAACTTTAGGCGGTGTGTAACCGACTCTTGCATTTGGAGGCACAATTGTTGAATTAAATCGATATCTTCTTCCAACTCTTCTTCCAGCTCTTCTTGTAATTCCTATACTTGTTCGTGCTCCTGTTTGTACTGCTGCTAGTGCCATGTGAATATCTCCTTTTTCTTAACAACACCCACTTTTGATTTCAGCCTTAAAAAGGCCGTGATGGGTGGTTTTATCTCCTACAACCTTAAAGTGGGGGGTATATCGGGTGTTCTTGATCATGTCAAAAGTATTGCCACAGACCTGAAGTGGTTCATTTGCTTTAAATGTATGATGATTGTCCAAGATGAATTGGGAGGGTAATTCAGCCGTTCCTTTATACTCAACTGTCTGACCATAATTTTCACAAACATCTTCCAAAGGTAATTTAAACGCCCGTATGGTCATGGAATAACAACGGATGTCACCCATTTTTTTGGCGACTTCATCATCACCAATGGTGAGTTTCCGTTTTGATACGGTTCTATAATCCCAAATATTGCAGGTCTGTAGTATGCGTCTAAAATCTTCTATATATAATGCGCCGGATAAACACTCGCCATATAAAACGGGGTCTTTTCTTAGAGATTCTGGGATTCTTCTATCCGAAAATACATCAGAAATATACATCTCGCCGCCTGGTTTAAGGACACGAATAATTTCAGAATATACAGCTTCTTTATCCGGTGACAAAT
>JABSQL010000075.1 GCA_013215865.1 Candidatus Margulisiibacteriota bacterium | reverse complement strand
GGACCGCTAAGTGTACAAGTGTGCCCCCAGCCCCATCTCGAACATCAAGATCGCTATCGCTCGCCAAAAACATGAATCCCTGCGTATTCTTTAGCAAAAGTGCTTGATGTAGCAAAAGGTCAGGATTAAATCGATTGGTATTCCAAAAATCAAAATATCTGTGGATGAGTTGGGATTTGGGACAGATCACACTGATCGCCATTTCTAAAGCCGTTTTTCCATCAGAGTCTGTCACCCTTGGGTCTGCTCCTGCGGCAAGTAAATATGGAATCGCATCTGGATTTTGTGTCACTGCTTTGTGGAGGGCCGTTTGTCCGCTAATATCTTTCTGATTCACATCAACACCCATTTGAATCATTTGACCCACAATGCCGATTTTTCCAGATTCAACGGCGAGATGTAAAAGGGTTTGACCCTGGTTATCTGTCTGATCAATTGGAGAAAAAGGTGCCAAAATATCTGTTTCTGTAATATGCCCATTCTTTACGGCCTCTTGAATCGGCGTCCCACCATCTAATGCCTCTGCCTTCGCATCCACCTCATGACCCAATAAATAATGAATAGATTTCTGAGCGCCTTCTCGTGAAGCCAAGTGTAATGCAGAAAGTCCATCCATCAAACTACCATCCAAAGAGTGGCCCGACTTAACAAAAATGTCTAAAAGAGCAATATAAGATTGTTGTGCCGCAATTAATATCGGCATCTTAACCGCTTCACTGTCATCAAGTAAGCCCATTTCTTGGCATGTTTTTAATATTTCAACACACCCTCCACTGGCTGCATGCCTTAAGAATCGATTTCTTTCATCTGGTGTCATCTGCCTAAAATCTTTCTTTTCTTGAATTTTTTTAAGGGCCGCATAATTTCCCCTCACTGCCATAACATCATGGGGCTTCAGTCCTTTTGGTGCCTCATCATCATCCGATGTAACTGAAGGAACGGCTTCTAACTCCCAATCCGCATGCCGGCCAATCAGTGCTTCTGTGGTCCGATCTGAGTCACTGAGACCCGCATAATGAAGAGATGACTTTCCTGAAGAATCCCCCACATCAATATGAGAACTTTCACCTGCAAGCAACGTGACCATCGATACCAATCCATTTTTTGCGGCAATATGAATCGGCAGGACACCTTTGGTGTTCGGTATACGGGAAGACACCCCATATCGAAGGAGAACCCATGCAATACCTTCATGTTTATTTTCAAGTGCAAGATGCAAATATGTACACTGTGTCTCACTTACCTTTCTATCTAGCTTTACACCCTTTTGACATAAGAATTCCACCAGTTGCTGATGACCCTTGAGAATGGCGTATCCCATGGGGGTTATATTTCTTTTATCGGGAATATCGCTGTTAATATTCTGGTCTATCGACCATTTCATCATATCCAAATCACCTTCTAAAGCAGACAGGTGATAGGGCGTCTGTCCATCTTTATCTACCGGAAGCAATTCTACCCCGTGTCCTTGAAGCATCCGGACCATATCAAGGTCTTTTGCTATTACAGCCACATGCAGAAGAGTAAGACCGTCCTCATCTACTATATTGGGATCATTATTTTGAAGAAAATGGTTTAGTAATGGACCCATTTTCTTTCCCGCCATTAAGTGTAAGGGTGTTAAACCATTACTTCCTGGCCTAGTTAATGACGATCCCGCTTCAACCAATGCTTTTATAATATCTGGTTTATTTAATAAAATCGCTATATCCAATAACCGAAACTGGCCTTGAAGATGAATATTATGCAATGCCAAATTAACCGGATATCTGAGATGCAAATCCAACTCTTTCAGCGCTGCTTCTATTTTTTTGGGTTTATTGTCAATCATACCCATGATACATCTTTTGACAGATGCCTGGATTCGCTTAGGTTCTTTCACCGCCATCCAAAATGCAGGATCATCGCCTACAACCGCATCCATATACGCATCTGGGACATCACCCTTTTCCTCTGGCGCATCCGTTTTTGCATCCGGTGCGTCTGTTCTCTCATCCGGCATGCCCATTCCTTTGCTCATAAGCAACCGAACCGCTCCCACTGATCGGGATTGGACCCCCACATTCATCAAAGACCCTGCTAAGGGCGGGGCCCCTCGTTGTTCCCTGAACTGGAGCAGGACTTCCACCCCTTCCACCCAATCTTCTTGCACACATAGGCTCAAAGCGGTATGTCCTTGACGGTTTCGAATATCCAAATCCGGATAATCGTTCGGCAACACGTGTTGTTTCAATTCGGCCAATGCGCCAGCAAGTTCCACTCCTGTAGCTCCTCCTCCAACGATGACAAAATTCATCAAACGATTCTGC
>JABSQL010000074.1 GCA_013215865.1 Candidatus Margulisiibacteriota bacterium | reverse complement strand
TATTTTCTTCACTACCAAATAACTTTTTAAATGCGAAATCTACTTTAGGGTTTAATCTTGTCATTTTTTTATCCCTTATTCCAACGCCTATCTCTTTTCCCTGTATACCATGCTTCTTTTGCTTCTTTGTTACCATCTTTATCACTCCCATCTTTATTTTTGTTTCAAACTACAACCAACAACATACACCTTTTGTCTTATTATTTCAATCTCCTTATAACGCTTTTTCATGCAGTTTCAATGATTCGGAGCCGATGTGGAACAGACATCATAATATTACTCTTGATCTCGAATTTACTACATAGTAAAAAAGCAATCCTTTTATCTAACGAAAGCAGCTGTTGTAATATTTTTCACTTCATTTATGACAATTTCTGGCAAAAATGGCTTTGAGATGAAAGCTTGGGCGCCTAAGTTGAGGGCTGTTGATTTGATGTCTTGTTTGCCGCTGATCATAATGACAGGAATATGGGGATATTGTTCTTTACAATTTTTTAAAAGCGCTAAACCGTCCATTTCGGGCATTTGATAATCTGTCAAAATGCAATCTATGGTTGAATTGTTGCGTATTATTTTGAGTGCTTCATTACCATTCTTTGCGGTGAAAATGATTTCATTTTCAAAAGTGATAGACAACATCTCTCTAATGAGAATATCATCATCCACCACAAGTATTGTTTTTCTGTCCATTTTTAAACGACCTCCTTTTTTGATGTTCCAGTCTTCCGATCTATACTGGAGTTATGTGTTCCTATAGTATAGCTCCGACAGCGGATCTATTTCAAGGGTTTATTTTTGTATGATTGGCCATATGGATATACAAGGTGAACCAACATTTGAAAAAGAAGCATATTTAAAGCTTATAAGTGATCGGTTCAATGAGCTTCTGAAGAAAAATAAGTTTACATCTACCAATAAGTTTGCTGACGCGCACGGTATTTCTCGTTCCCGGGTCTTTGAATTCAGCAAAGGAAACTTGAATATTTCAGCCTGGAACTTTTTTAGAATTTGCGAGGCTTTGGATATGACCTGCGAAGAATTCTTTAAAGAAATGTATTAACAATAATTTCTTGTTGTCTCATTTTAATTATTTGGTTCTATTTTTAAACGACCTCCTTTTTTGATGTTCCAGTCTTCCGATCTATACTAGAAATATGCCTGGCAACAGTATAGCTCATTATAGTAAGCCGATTCAAGGGTTAGATTTTGTATGATTGGCGAAATGGACATACAAGGTGAGCCGACATTTGAGAAAGAGGCATATTTAAAGATAACAAGTGAACGTTTCAATGCCTTATTGAAGAAAAATAAGTTTACCTCCACAAACAAATTTGCAGATGCACATGGATTTTCAAGAGGAACCATTCATAAGTTGAGCAAAGGACATCTCAATATCACTGCTTGGAGCCTTTTCAGAATTTGCGAGGCTTTGGATATGACCTGCGAAGAATTCTTTAAAGAATTGTATTAGAGCTTGTTTTTAAATTATCTCGATCTGAATGACATTCTCGAAAGACTCTAGAAAATAGCTGCTGCCCCATTGCCCTTTATACATGCCATTTTTATAACTGCGATTTGCCGCTTTAATTGCAGTATGTTTTCGGTTTAATCATTAGAATGGAAGGCTGCCAGGGGTATAAAAGGCAGTTCCCCCTCGCTTGTATTCAAAATACTTTCCATTAACTCTAACAACATATTCGCCGTGTCCAGTGGTATCGTACTGCTTAAGTATTTGGATATCAGATTTTTGAACATCTTGAGTTTTGGAAACGTAGTTAATGAGTCTTTTACCCCACTTTTTGGGTTTAAGTGGTTTAGCATCTTTATATTTTTCATAAAGAGCTGAATGGTTATCACTGCTATCACTGCTGTTAATGTTGTTATTGCTCACATTAGACTC
>JABSQL010000073.1 GCA_013215865.1 Candidatus Margulisiibacteriota bacterium | reverse complement strand
TGATACCGGAACCTCATCTTTCAAGGCATTCTCTAGAAGGGAAATTAGAGACATATATGGGCTTTCTTCTGCTGAATATTTTTGAAAAAAATCTGTCCATTGTTGCCACAAGGGCGCTTTAAATGTAGAAATTACATCACCCATTTTTGTGAGTTGAACCAATGATTGTTTAAGCACCACCAAATCTCTGGGATTATTCTTCTCCGTCACTATTCTTGAAATGAGTCTTTCCAAATCATTCACTTGGGATAGAATTTCTGTGATGTCTTCTCTTGAGTGAATATCTGCTATTAGAGATTCAAGGGCATCTAAATGCAAAGTGATATCTTCTATCTTTCCAAATGGAGACATGAGCCGTTGCTTTAAGAATCTGGCACCCATTGCCGTTTGAGTTTTGTCTAATATACCAAACAAAGTGCTCATTTTTTGATCGGTCCGTACATTTTGGACCACTTCTAAGTTCTGGATTGTCACATGATCTAGATACAATCTATCCGACATATCATGCGCTGCTAGCTTGGTAATATGAGGCAATTCAGTGCCTTGCATCGATTTCAAATAGTTTAGAAGTCCCCACGCAACTGGAAATGCCTGAGAAAGATGATCAACACCATATCCCGACAGTGAATGAACTTTAAAATGAGCTAATAACAGCTCTTCTGCTCTTTTAGGGGCATCTGGAATATATACATTGGTTAACACATCCTCAAATACTCCCGCCATGTTCTCTGGAATGAGAATCTCTTTGGGTAAAAGTCTATTGACTTCCATTTTTAAGTCCGACAAGTCTGAAATAGAAGATATTTTAAATTCACCTGTTGATATGTCCACAAAACCAAGCCCGAATCCTTTTGAATGGCTACTGACACACACCAGATAGTTGTTGTCTTCTTCGTCAATCACCCCCTCACTCATCACTGTGCCAGGGGTAATGGTTTTTACTACTTCTCGTTTGGTGATTCCTTTCGCAAGCGCAGGATCTTCAACTTGCTCACAAACAGCCACCTTATGCCCTTCACGAATCAGCTTCTTAATATAGTTATCTGCTGAATGATGGGGGATACCGCACATGGGAATGCGTTTCAAATCTTTTCCCCGACCCGTTAACGTTAGACCCAATAGCTTCGAAGCCACTTTCGCGTCTTCCAAAAACATTTCATAGAAATCCCCTAGACGAAAAAATAAAATAGAGCCTTCATGTTTGGCCTTAATCTCCTGATACTGTTTGAGCATAGGGGTTTCAAACATGCTATCGAACCGTTATTTTAGGGTGCTTCTTGAGAACAGACACCAATTGTTGATGCACTTTATTGACGTCATCGTCTGTTAATGTTTCTTCGGATCCCTGATATATGAGACCAAGGGCCAAACTTTTATTATCTTCACCCATTTTCTCGTTCTCAAAATAATCAAAAAGAAATATGTCTTGCACCCAGCTATTCTTCTCATGACGAATAAGAGACACAATATCTTCATAGGTAAACGACTTGGGCACGATAATAGAAATATCACGTCTTGTCTGCGGATATTTAGAGATAGGTTCATAAGTAAATTTTTGTATATGGGGAACCAATAAATCAACATTTAGCTCTATATAACCGACAGGAGAATGAACCCCTAACTCTTTCATGATGATGGGATGCAAAAATCCCACATGGCCGACTGTTTCATTTGATATGAAAATATCCAAAGATTTTTTAGGGTGTAAAAAAGATAATTTGCTTTGTTTAAAGCCACTATTTATAACAGACACTGAGTGCAAGAGATGATTCAATACGCCTTTTAACTTCTGAAAATCCCAATGGATTTGGGCCTTATCATCCGGCATATAGGTCCCCATCATGTAATCTCCTGTCACCAAACAGGCACAACTTGTATGTTGATTTTTGCTGTTCTGGAAACAGGTTCCTATTTCAAATAGTTGTAGCATTTGCTGCTGTCGCTTCAAGTTGCGCATGAGGGCCAGCAAAAGAGAGGGCAAAAGAGAAGGTCTCATGATGGATTCTTCAGGGTTCAGAGGGTTTTGAAGCGTGAGTGAGGTATTTTGCTTAATACCCAAAGTGTTCAGCAGTTCTGGAGAGACCATGGGAAATGTTTTGATTTCACTAAATCCTGATGCTCTGAGGTAGTGGTCCATTTGATGTGCGATGTGGGAAAGTGACGTAGTGGGTTTTAGGTTCACTTGACCGTGAGGCAACTGGGATTTGATATGATTAAACCCCCTTAAACGGCCCACTTCCTCCGCAATATCTGGCCATTCCACCACATCCTTTCGTCGAAAGCTGGGCACCGTCACTTGAGATCCCTTTACTTCAAACCCCAAACCCTGGAGCAGCTTGCTGCCTACCGATTCTGAAATCTCAATTCCCAAAAACTGGGTAATCGTTTTATAATCTACTGTGATTTTATGAGATTTAAAAAGCGATGATTGCTTATTTTTCTCAATGATAGGTCCTTTTAGAGCCAAACCCCCGCTCAATTCAGTGATTAATTGCGCCGCTCTATCGGAGGCACTTATCACTCCTTCGGGGTCTACCCCTTTTTCAAATCGAATGGCACTTTCAGTACGAAGAGAAAACTGAAATGCAGTCCTTCTAACAGAAACCGCATCAAAGTATGCTGACTCTAACAAAATGTTCTTGCTTTTAACAGAGATTTCCGGGCCATTTCCTGCGCCCATAACGCCTGCTATGGCAATGGGCCCTGACCCATCTGCGATGATAATATTGTTAGGAGATAGTGTCCGTTTTGCATCATCTAAGGTGGTAATAGATTCTCCTTTTTTGGCAGGTCTCACCGTAATAGTTTGACCTTTAATACAGTCCAAATCAAAGGCATGTAAAGGCTGACCCAATTCAAGAAGAACATAGTTGGTAATATCCACAATATTATTAATGGGTTGAATTCCCATGAGTTGTAGGCGTCTTTGCATCCAAAGAGGTGACGGTTTAATGGTGATATTGTCAATGACACGCCCAGAATAAAGTGGGCAAAGATCTTGATTTTGAACAGAAACCGTTATCTGGCTCGCTTTAGACACTTCTTTAAGTTTGATATCGATCGGTTTCAATGGCTGATTCAGGATTACAGAGATTTCTCTTGCTAGTCCATATACACTTTGACAATCCCCTCGGTTGGGAAGGATATCGATATCCAGAAGGGTATCTTTCAGAAATCCACCTTTCACAAAATCTCCTCCTAGAGGTGTGTCTTCTGGTAATATCCATATTCCTGACGCCTCATCTGATACACCCAGCTCGACTTGTGAGCAGAGCATCCCGTTAGATTCCACACCACGAAGTTTGCTTTTTTTAATTTTAAGACCGTTTGAGAGTGTTGCGCCTATCAAGCTAACAGGGACAATATCCCCTTCTTTTATATTTTGAGCACCTGTGACTATTTGGTGGGTGTCGGTGCCATCTGATATGGATGTAATCACCAGTTTATCTGCATTCGGGTGTTTTTGAATAGATAGAATTTTTCCAACAGTGATGTGTGTAAGAATGTCTCCTATGTGTTCCAGACTTTCAACTTCAAAGCCGGACATGGTCAGTTTATCGGCCAGTTGTTCGGGCGGTATATTGATAGATATAAATTCATTAAGCCAATTAAAAGAGAATTTCATAGACCCTATACTTTAGCTCATTCAAAAAGGGGGATCAATAAAAAGTTTGTGAATCCGTTTTTTTATGGTTATTATTAAAGAGAGTTTAGATGCTAAAGGAGGATTTTTTATGGACATGATCGTGGGTGTCATTATTGTGTTGGTTATTTGTGTTGGTATATATATGTTTCTAAAATCGAATGATGACAGCTCAACATCAGGTTCCCTAGATGATGATGACTTGGATTCAGATGATCTGGATATTGCACCAGATGAACCGATTGACGACCTCGAACCAGACATTGCACCAGAGCCTGAACCCGAACCAACCCCAGAACCTGAGCCTACTCCTGAACCAGAACCTGAGCCTACCCCTGAACCCACTCCTGAACCAGAACCTGAGCCTACCCCT
>JABSQL010000072.1 GCA_013215865.1 Candidatus Margulisiibacteriota bacterium | reverse complement strand
CTCAATTCAACTTCAATGATTTGTCTCATCTCAACATCATCAATATAGTCCAAAATAAAAATAGTTTTGATTGCACGACCATACTCTTGCAGGGCTTGATACAATGGATGATGCTTTGAATATGAACTCAACCGTTTAAAAATTTGCGTGGCCGTGGTTTGTTTAAGCTTAATTGTCGCAATCAATCTCAAAATATCATCCCAATACTCTTCAATTAAATCGATGTCGATGTATCGCTCAGGCAAGACTTTGTAACCTTTCTTCTTGTAATGAGAGATCGGCAGGAATGAGTACAACACTTGATCCACAACATTTTTGATTCGCGGCGTAAATCGAACAGAGATGAGATTGGTTACCGCAAAAATAATCTCGTTAAATCCATGGGTGTCAGTGATATGGAAGTCAGATTTGACCACATCATTATCCAATAATCCATCAATAAGATGAGGTGCTTCTCTATCAGTTGGGCTAAACACCTGTGAGTGAAATGAAAATAGCCGTTCATCTTGAAATCGATTCACGGTAACCCCTTTTCCTTTACCAAAGTATTTGAATGAGTGATTAGCATTAAGTGAATCCACGCTAATCCCACATTTAAGCCCATCACTCACTGTATGGAGCACGTCATCAGATCGTCTGTAGATGTTGGCCAGTTTCATTTTCTGCATGAATGACATAATACAGTTGTTTGCAGCCACCAAGGAGTCATAGCTGATATACCAGTTTGAGACGGTTTCTATGGAACTGCCCAGAATCCCTTGTGAGATACGACTGATTTTTCCAATGCCAATGTTGCATCCATAGCCAACGATGGCCGCAATAAAGGCGGCTATATTTGGCTTTCGTTTTCCATGTTTCAAGCTGAAATGTTCGAAATAATCAGTAAAACGGGTCACTTGATGAACATCGTAAAGGATTTTCAAAATTGAAGTGAACCGACTTTTTGTGTACTGAAAACGCATCAAAACCCATCGTTTTCAAGATTAATTCTCGGTGTCTGGTGAGAGTTGTTCCATAGTACGAATCCAATGAAACTGTGGGAATGTTAAGTTGATTACAAACATAGTCCACGTCTTTTGAATTAAACTTTGCCGGAGAAAAGAATTTGGATGTGTATTTGAAGTAGCTGAATTGTAAAATAAACCCAACCTTTCTGATTGGGTTGAATGAATCTACAATATCCCTGATATCAGAAGTGATTCGAAAAAACTTCTTTCGAGCAGCACTGTCAAAATCTGGTGGTGACTCAAACTGTGTTTTGTCATCATTATTTAATATTTTCAAAGCTGGCATGGAGTCCTCCTAAAATTAGTTCGCAGAATAGGTATAGAGCGAAAGGGCTACTTGTCGTTTAAGCGTAGCGACAAACCCAGCACTTGATCAATAACTATAAAAACAGATCCAACTTCTTTCCAAAAACTTTAAAGCGAAATATACTGTTGGGATGGCAACCGTGACAACATCCACTGAAACGGCAGATATGCAGCCCGCGATTAGTGCGATTACTAAAATATTCCGAAAGTTTCATTTGAATTATGATCAAATTCACTACGCTACAAAGGTCGCT
>JABSQL010000071.1 GCA_013215865.1 Candidatus Margulisiibacteriota bacterium | reverse complement strand
CATTACTTAATTGAAAGGCATTAATATTTTCTAAGGTTATAAGCTGATTATCCAAGAGCTCAATTACTGCATGGTCTCCATCCTGCCTAATTACTAAATCATCGATTGAAGAGATATTTTTAAATTGGAGTAGAATAATCCGTTCATTTATATTTGATATTTCAAAATCAGCAATCGTATCTGTCCCATTCTCATTCTTTGTGATAAAGAAAGAGTCAGATCCCATGCCACCCCTCAGAGTATTATTACCTGTATTACCGCTAATATAATCATTTCCATGGCCTGCATCAATCTCTGAATTTCTCTCTGCCCCATATAAATTATCATTACTATCTGAACCTTCTAGTGTTTCAGTTGAATTTAAAAACCCTTTGAAATGGGACTCTGTTAAATGTAAATAATCGGTATTTTTTAAGATGAGGTTTTGCTCATTATTGAAGGAAATTAGAGTATCGTTTCCATTTTGATTGAAAGTGAGATCCTCAAATGAAGTAATGCCAAAATCAGTTAAATCAATAATATCTCCTTCCGTAACATTAAAATCTGTTATGGTATCAGTATCGAATGCATGAGCTTTAATTTTGAATGTGTCTGACCCAGCATTACCTGTGAGATGATCATCACCTCTGCCATCATATAAGATATTATCCAGGTTGTTACCTACGATGGTATCATTTCCGTCTCCTCCTACGGCATTTTCGACGATGGTATCTATATTGTTAATAGCGTTATCTAGGTAGTTTTCTAAGCTGGCAATATCTACATCAAGTGATGTGATTGATGTTTGGAGAGAAAAAATATCCTCTGGGAGTGCAGCTAACTCTGTTTGAAGAGATTGGATATCTGAAAAAATATCATTGATTTCTGTTCGTATTATTTCTGCTTCCTCTCTAAGTATTTCAATTTCTACATTTCTTTTTTGTATAAGGGCATTGTACTGTTCAACGGCAGTATTAATTTGACTATTATGAGTATTAATCGCATTGGCTAGCCCGTTCATTTGATTTATTCGTTCAGAATGTTCTTGCTCTCTTAGTTGAAGAATATGTGAATTTGAAGGGTCTTTATGGGTCCATATATATACGATTACAGAACTATACGACATTCCAATCTCAAATTGATACTCGTCCATGGTGTTGAACAAATCAATATTATCTTGATGCTGAGAACTATTAATCAGAGATTGGTATTCGGAAAATTTAGCATTGACTTCATCTAGTGAAGTTGAAGGGGGTTCCGCAATTTTTTCTTGATAAGCCGTATGCTTCTCACTATGCAGTTGAATTTTCTCTTGCAACTCTGTTTCCTTTATAGGAATTGAGTCTTGTAAAGATTGCAATGTGCTTTGCATAGAGGATAATTCAGCTTGTTTACTAGTTAGTTCCTCTTGTTTATTACCATAATTCTCGGGAATACCATTCTGGGCAAAGTACACATCTATACCATTAATGGTACTCACAGCATCCGAATTTAAGTTAATCACAGAATCCGTTACAAGAGCAGAAGCATTTATGGTATCTACACCATCTCTATCCTGGATAACTCGATTACCAGCATCATTGATGCCAAATTCGTTGGTGAATATATACGTATCATCTTCTGTATTGGAACCGTATAATTTCATAGACCAACTCTCAAGTGTGCCTGTTTCCCCTGAAATTGCATCGGTTACCCTTAGCTGCCATGTTCCTATTGAAGATTCTCCCAAATAGCGGGTGGTTGTAAAGGTGAAGTATAGGTTCTCTTGCTCTAAACCTAAATCATTCTCATCACTTCCAGGTGCTTTTCCCGGCCGATCAATCAAGATACTTTCTGTGCCATCGGGAGACACTAAAATCAAAGTTAAATCTCCAATCCGGCCATGAGTAATATCAACGGTGATTTCTACATTCTCCAGTTGGATATCTGAACTAATTGCTAAACTACTTGTTACAATCCCATTATCTATCAATGTTAGAGTGTCATTACTTTCTTCTGAAATCGATTCTTCATTAATAATAGTACTAATTTCATTCCATGTTTCTGCTAAGCGTATTGCAGCATGGACATCGACGATCCCATATCCATAATCATGGCTGACATGCATCGCACCCCCATTCCAGTTTGAAGCTCCATTATAACTCCAGGTTGTATCTTCATCTTCAATGATTTGAGCGGAGTAAGCTAAAATTTTCTGAATATCCCTGTACCCTAGAGTGGGGTTGGCCTCAAGCAATAAGGCCACAACACCTGAAATAATAGGTGTAGAAAAGGAGGTTCCTTGCGTGGACTCAAAATCGTTTCCAAACGTAGACCCATTATCATTTTCTAAAATATTGGCAGTTGAATGAATATTTGAACCGGGTGCTGATACCAATATGGAGGCCCCTGGGTTACTAAAGGGGTCAGATGCTTCAACTAGTTTTGATAAGTCACCTTCCTGGTTAATAGAGCCTGTTGTAATACCAAACCTATGGCTATTTATATTAAAATGATTTGTATTTCCACCTTCTAGGCGATCATTTCCACCTGCAAACACAATGCTTGTGCCTAAACCATTTCGTCCAAAATTGACAGCATTGTCATAAGCTCTTAGAAATTCTTCATTTCTCCATTCTTGAGTATTTCCTGTTCCTTCCAAGTGATCAACAAAGGGGAGGGTATGACCCCAGCTATTATTAGCTACATCAACATCCATCATATGAATCAAACCAGATCCATCCGGATTCCATGTGTATCCTGAAAGTGTGGCATCATAGGCAATTCCAATTCCACCAATATCATTCTTTTCAGCCCCAATGACGCCTGCAACTAGGGTTGAGTGGTTACTGTAGTGGTCAATATCTTCACTATATACAATATGATCTTCAGAGATATTGCCTTCCAAATCTGGATGCAAATGATTCAAAGGGCTGTTTGAATTTCCTTCAAAAATACCTACACTAACACCATTTCCTGAATAGCTTTCCCATGCTGATGTGATATTAATCTCTGATAAATACCATTGCTCGTAAAAGAGGGGATCAATAGGGTCATCTGTGTTACTCAAGCTAACCTGTGCCTTTAGTGGAACTGCGTTATCTTCATCACCTTTACGAAACACAGACATACTATTTCCGTGTATGTCTTCAACAGTATAGTCAAAGCTCATCGTGCCCATAAAATATGGATCCGGGGTAAATTCGATCATACCGTCTTCGCGTAGTGTTACAATTCCGCCTACGGCATCTTCCACAGCTTTAACATGAAGCTGGTCACCATCTAAATCAAAATCGTTAGCCAAAATACTAGATGGGTCAATTATAAAGGGACCACTTCCTGATACGGCCACCGTATCCTTAACCGGCAAAGGTGCTTTACTGGTATCATTTCCCTCTATGTTAATATCCACCCCACCAAAGCGTAGACGCTCAATGTTACTTACATAGTCAGTGGTTCCATCCTCAAGATCATCAATTTCGAATCCAGATTCTGTTTGTCTAATAACATATTGATCATAATGGCCTTTGTATTCAACCATATCAAAACCATCCCCGCCATCAATCGTATCAGAGCCCTTCCCACCAATGAGGATATCATCTCCAAATCCGCCTTT
>JABSQL010000070.1 GCA_013215865.1 Candidatus Margulisiibacteriota bacterium | reverse complement strand
ACCTCTTTATCTATTTCATTTGGAATTTGATGACCTTGATTAACAATTTTGGAGGCCCTTTTTGAAGTTTCTTCATCAAAGACTCCTGTAGGTATGTTAGACGAGTCAGTGTTTGCCATTTTAATTTGTTCAAGTGTAGTAGTGAATTTAATAGATTCTTTAGTTTGAGGCGTTTGGGTAATTGTTAGGTTTGTCATAACAACTTCAGAATATGTTTCAAGGCCAGCAACGACAGTGAAAGGGATACGGTTTTCCCATAGTCGGTTAATAAAAAGATATGCATTTTCCAGTCGCTCATTATCCCTTAAAAGAATGCCCCCGATTGATGCGGCTATACCTGAGCCTATTGGGTGACTCACTGTACCCGATAAAACACTGGAAATTGAAGATCGAATAAAATTGAATGGGTTTTTACTAACAACGCATTGCAGGCTCACTTTCTTGTTAGAAAGCGTGATGTGGTCCGTTATCTCGCTTCCATCTTCAATAGGGGATTTCGAAATATCAGCGGTACGTTCATGTGTAATAACCTGTGTCGCATCAACTTCAAGGAGTGTATTCTTTTCCTTGGGTATGAATTGCACCTTTCTTCCTCCTGTAAATAGTGTTTCTAAGCTCATAATTTCTCCTCATGAAAAGCAAAAAAGGCGGGTAATCAGAATTTCTCCTGATTACCCGCCTCCATTTTCGGTGGATTTCTCCCCGTTTTTGGTCAGCTGTGTTATATATTGATTCTATCATATAGAGCGTTGTGGTAATATTGCAAGCTATGAGATGGGTGTTAATTTTATCAATGATTGTGATCTCTTTTTTACCGCTTCACGCTGAAGATGAAGATAGTGATGCACTTCATTGTGAAATATGTGGTGACGAAATTACATCTGGTAAAGTCTATGAAGTTGAAATTAGGATGAGATTTAAGACAGAAAGATATTTTTCTGTGGAAGAATATCAAAATGGTATATTTGGAAATCTCCCCCGATATTTTGAGATTCAAACAATCCTCCTAGGGGATAAATGTGGGAATCGATACGAGGACTTGATTAAAGATCCTCCAAGGGGACAAGATCGGAAGTCCGTTATTATAGAGTTGATGAGATCTTATCTTATAGAAGAATGAGAATAGTATATCTGTTTATATTACATAATGTACGGCAATAATTTGACAGTGTCGAACTATTGCCGTACTATGTGTATTAGAATCTCTTTCTGAAAAGGAGTAAACATTGACGCGGAAGAATATGGTACATAGTAGATTAGGAACTGACTTTATCAGAAAATTATCTACTAAGGGGGATCGGATTTTCACATCTGACAGAGGTCGGGAAATTGCACCATCCGTAGGAATTTCAGAAGATTATTTTAACCAAATGCTTCACCATTTAACAAAAGCGGGATGGCTAGTCCGTATTCGAAAAGGTTTGTATGCCCTGTCATCGACGGTTCCTGGTGTTACGCCTGCACATGAATATGAAATTGCGATGGCCTTAGTAGATCCTTCAGCGATAGCATATTGGTCTGCACTCAACTATCATGGCTTATCAGATCAAATACCAAGAAAAGTATTTATTCAAACATTAAAAAATGTATCCATTCCACGAGATAGAACAAAAAAAGTTGGCCAAAGTCAATACCAAATTGAAGGATTTACCTATCACTTTATACAGATCAAGCCAGAGAGGTTTTTTGGGACAGAGAAAGTATGGGTTGGTGAGGCGAAAGTAACCATAACTGATCCAGAACGCACATTGTTAGATGGATTGATGATGCCCTACAATTGTGGGGATTTTTCTGAAGTTTTAAGTGCCTTCGAAATAAGAAAAGACAACCTGGAAGTGAAAAAAATAATAGACTATGCACTCAAGCTAGATACTGCTGTTGCTAAACGTTTAGGTTGGGTACTAGAGGAAATGGAAATCGATCCAAATTTGCTCCGACCTTTGGAGGAATTACCAATAAAGGGGTATCGTCCTCTTGATCCAACAAATGAGCGAAAAGGACCTTGTAATAAAAGATGGAGGCTTCAAGAAAATTTACCTGGGAGGATTAATAAATGAGCTCACTTCACACTTATTTACAAGGAAAGAGAAAAGAACTAGAAGTTAACTGGGATGTCCTTGAGAAGGATTATATTTTGTCATGGATATTAACTGGTATTAGCAAAGTGAACCTGCTAAACAAGACCTTAATATTTAAAGGAGGAACAGCACTTAAGAAATGCTATTTTGGTGATTATCGATTTTCCGAAGATCTTGATTTTTCCACCATAGAAGGTGTGCCAAGAGGTAAGGAATTGGATCAAGCTATGTTGGAAGCATGTAAGATTGGATCTCAAATTTTGAATGAATATGCACCAGTCCAAATTAATTGTATGCGGTATCGTGAAAAGAATCCCCATCCAAACGAACAAGAAGCATTTACAATTCGGGCACAGTATCCTTGGCAAAGCCAAATGCAAACCACCGTCAAGGTTGAAATTACTACCGATGAAGATGTGTTTTATCCAGTTGTTTCTAAAAAAATATTACATGGGTACGAGGAAAATATTGATGCTGAGATTCAGGTATATTCGTTGGAAGAAATTGTTGCTGAAAAATTACGTGCTATACTTCAACACACTAAAAAGATTGAAAAGCGGGGATGGAGCCGTTCGAGAGCTAGAGACTATTATGACTTATGGCAAATTTTCAGAACCTATCAAGACCAGCTAGACTTATCTAATTTTTTGACGGTATTCAGAAAGAAATGTGATCTTCGTGAGGTAACCTTTTCAAGTGTTGATGATTTTTTTAAAGATGCAATGGTAGGTTATGTGGAAAAAACCTGGGAAAAATGGTTAGGAGCTCTAACATTGGAATTACCACCGTTTGAAAAAGTATCCTCAGAACTCAAGCCCATAATTAGAAAATTGATAGAAAGCTAGAGAATTATTTTTAATATATTTCTAAAATGTCCAGCCATACTTTACAAAGGAGAATTATTTTAAAAAGCCACCTGAGGCTCATTCGCCCGAAGAGTTGTTCGCAGGAGGTCTTTAATAGCATTATTCACACCTCTTTCAACTCGGAAACCCACTTCTATTGCTGAAGTACCTTCAGGCACCTGAACCGTAATCGGCGCTTTAACCTCCACGATATTAGTTGATGTGTTTTTGTGCTGAGGAGTAGGGGGGCTTCCGTTGAATCCCAAAGCGCCACTGAATCCGTCTTTGGATATATCCATTCCACTCATAATAGGCCGAATAACAGGCATGATGTCTAACATATTCTTTCCAAGTGTATTGGCCAGATTTTTGATTGAGCTATCTCCTTTT
>JABSQL010000007.1 GCA_013215865.1 Candidatus Margulisiibacteriota bacterium | reverse complement strand
ATGGGATGTAATGTAACAGCAACCTGGAAAGCCCATAAAAAAGGGGCGCTTTTTGCCAACCCCTGCTATACCCAAATTCATCCGACCTGTATTCCCGTACATGGTGCGTACCAGTCGAAACTCACCCTCATGAGCGAAAGTTTAAGAAATGATGGCCGCGTATGGGTGCCAAAACAGAAAAACGATCCCCGTCCGCCAAAAGATATTCCTGAAAGTGATAGAGATTATTATCTCGAACGAAAATACCCCAGCTTTGGAAACCTAGTGCCCAGAGATTTGGCGTCTCGAAATGCCAAAATGGTCTGCGACGAAGGAAGGGGTGTCGGATCTAGCGGACTTGCAGTTTACTTGGACTTTGATGATTCGATGCAACGACTTGGTGAGGATGCGATCCGTTCACGATATGGAAATCTTTTTGATATGTATGAAAGAATTTCAGGTGAAAACCCTTATCAAACACCCATGCAAATTTTTCCAGCGGTTCATTATACAATGGGCGGATTATGGGTAGACTATAATTTAATGAGCAACATCCCAGGTTTATTTGTTTTGGGTGAAGCCAACTTCTCTGATCATGGTGCCAACCGGTTGGGGGCGAGTGCCCTGATGCAGGGGTTATCAGATGGGTATTTCGTGATTCCGTATACCATTGGAAACTACTTGTCTAAAGTCACACCAGGGGATTTCCAAAAATGTAACACCATCGCTAATGAAACCCAACAACAGGCATCAGACAGAATTGATGCGCTATTATCTATCAATGGCAGCCGGACTGTTGATGATTTTCATAAAGAACTTGGCCTGCTTATGTGGGATAAATGTGGCATGTCCCGCAATGAAACGGGGCTCAAAGAAGCATTGTCAAAAATCCCTGAAATTAGAGAATCATTTTGGAAAGACCTTACCATTACCGGCACACAAGGAGAACTTAACCAATCTTTAGAGCGGGCCGGACGTGTGGCTGATTTCTTGGAATTTGCGGAACTGTTGGTCCAAGATGCACTTCAAAGAGCAGAATCTTGTGGCGGTCATTTTAGAGAAGAAAGTCAAACCCAAGATGGTGAAGCCCTTCGAGATGATGAAAACTACGCCTATGTCGCTGCTTGGGAGCATCAAGGTATTGGAAAGTTACCCCATCTTCATAAAGAAAAACTAGAGTTTAAATATATAAAATTAGCACAAAGGAGTTATCAATAATGGGCGTTATCCGAGTCACTTTAAAAGTATGGCGGCAAGCCCATCCAGATGAGAAAGGGAAGTTCGAAACCTATGGCAATATTTCGATTGAACAAGAGGCCTCATTTCTGGAGCTTCTCGATGTTGTAAATGACCAATTAGCCAAGCAAAAGAAAGCGCCCATTGCCTTTGACCACGACTGTCGAGAGGGTATTTGTGGTGCGTGTGGTGCAATGGTCAACGGCCGCCCTCACGGGCCCAAAGATGAAACCACGCTTTGTCAGCTTCATATGCGGTCTTTTAAAGACGGAGATACGCTGGTGATTGAACCATTTAGGTCGAGAGCTTTACCTGTGGTCAAAGACTTGGTCGTTGACCGGTCTGCATTTGATAGAATCATGCAGGAGGGAGGGTATGTATCTGTTAGAACAGGTAGTGCCCAAGACGCGAATAACCTACCGGTTCGAAAAAAGGACGCAGATACGGCCATGGATGCAGCCCAATGCATTGGGTGTGCCGCCTGTGTTGCTGCCTGTCCGAATGCGTCTGCGATGCTGTTTGTGGCTGCAAAGGTGAGTCACTTAGGACACCTACCCCAAGGAGAGCCAGAACGGTATGAACGTGCAACAGGAATGGTAGGTGCCATGAAAAAAGAAGGATTTGGAAATTGTTCCAATGAATATTTATGTGAAGCCGCTTGCCCAAAAGGAATATCGGTTCGCCATATTGCACGGATGAACAGCGATTTTTTAAAAGCCAGTGTATGTGAATAACGTGACTCCTTCATAAATAGAACGCATCGTGTTACAGTTTATATCCGGTTATTATGAGCAATATGGAAACTAAATTTATATTCGTAACCGGTGGCGTGGTATCTTCCCTTGGAAAAGGGATTGCTGCGGCTTCATTGGGAATGTTACTCAAGAGCAGAGGCCTCACTGTTACCCTTCAGAAATTTGACCCATATCTCAACCGTGATCCCGGTACCATGAGTCCCTATCAGCATGGTGAAGTATTTGTAACAGAAGATGGCTGTGAAACGGATTTGGATTTGGGACACTATGAACGCTTTTTGGATCAAAACTTATCCCGCTTAAATAATATTACTTCTGGCATGATTTTTTGGGACGTACTCACCAAAGAGAGAAAAGGGGATTATCTGGGCTCTACGGTACAAATTATTCCCCATGTGACCAATGAGATTAAAAAGCGAATCACAGACAACCTCATTGATGGGCATGTGGATGTCATTATTACAGAAATTGGTGGAACCATTGGAGACATAGAAGGACTTCCCTTTTTAGAAGCCATACGTCAGTTTCAATTTGAAAATAGAGGCAACTGCGCACATATACACCTCACACTCATTCCTTATTTAGGCACCTCAGGAGAACTAAAAACGAAACCCACTCAGCATAGTGTGAAAGAATTAAGAGCCATTGGGATTCACCCAGATGTGATTATGTGTCGTTCAACAACACCATTGCCTTCAGAAATTAAAGACAAAATTGCATTGTTTTGTGATGTTCAGACTAGCTCAGTTATTTCCTCTGTTGATGTGGCATCAATCTATGAAGTACCCCTTTGTCTTAAAGAAGAAAAATTAGATGAAGTGATATTAAAGGCCCTGAATTTGACCCAAAAATCTCTCGGATTAACCAAATGGAAAAAATTTGTAGAAAGCATTCAAGATACCCGCCGTCCCGAAGTGAATATTGCGATAGTAGGAAAGTACACCGCTCTTTCAGATGCTTACATTAGTATTGTTGAGTCCCTTACTCATGCGGGTGCTGCTCACATGTGTTCTATAAATATACACTGGGTGGATGCTGTAGATGTCGAAAAGTCGGGTGCCTCAAAGTATTTAAAAAAGATGTCTGGGATTTTGGTGCCAGGAGGATTTGGTGAGCGGGGTATGGAAGGAAAAATTCGAGCTGTTGAATTTGCCCGTACCCGGAAAATTCCTTACCTGGGTCTGTGTTTAGGATTGCATGCAGCGGCTATTGAATTTGGTAGACATGTTGTTGGATTATCAAAAGCCAACAGTACAGAAATTGATGATATGACGCCGTTTCCGGTGATTCACTACTTGCCAGATCAAACAGATGGTCGGAATAAAGGGGGAACAATGCGGTTAGGTGCTTACCCATGTGTGGTCAAAAAAGAAACCAAACTACACCAAGCCTATCGGAAAATTAACATTTCAGAACGACACCGTCACCGATATGAGTTTAATATTGATTACATCGAAAAATATGAGAAAGCGGGAATGATATTTTCAGGAATCAGTCCCTGTGGAACATTGGTGGAAGTATTAGAAGTCAAGGCCCATCCTTGGTTTGTGGCGTGCCAATTTCATCCAGAATTTAAATCCCGTCCAGGGAAAAGTCATCCATTGTTTAGAGATTTTGTCGGGGCATCCTTTAAAAAGAGTCAGACTGCTTAATGTTGAATAATCCCTCAGTCTGCCGTATTATTCACTGATTACATATCATGGAGGCTATCATGGAATTAAAGACACCTAAAGAAGTAGTTGATTTTATTGCAAAAGAAAATATTCAGGTAGTGGATTTTAGATTTATGGATTTTCCGGGTTTGTGGCAGCATTTTTCAATACCCTCTAGAGAGGTTGATGAACAGTTGTTCGAGGATGGACTTGGCTTTGATGGGTCTAGCATACGTGGTTGGCAAGCGATTAACGAATCCGATATGTTAGTGAAACCTGTTGCAGAAACAGCCTTTGTAGATCCTTTTTTACATGCAAAAACATTGGTTATTAATTGTAATATTGGGGACCCCATCACAGGTGAAGATTACACAAGAGATCCCAGAAATATTGCAAAAAAAGCAGAAGCCTATCTGAAGGGTTCAGGACTTGGAGATACGGTATATTTTGGTCCGGAGGCAGAGTTTTTTATATTTGATGATGTTCGATTTGATCAAAATGAGCATGAAGGGTATTACCATCTTGATTCTAGTGAAGGTCGTTGGAACTCTGGAAAGGTAGAAAATCCTAATTTGGGGTATAAACCGCGATACAAAGAGGGATACTTCCCCGTACCTCCCACCGACAAACTTCAAGATATTCGATCTGAAATGATGTTAATCTTAGAGGACTTAGGTATTCCTATCGAAGCCCAGCATCATGAAGTGGCCACGGGTGGTCAGGGTGAAATTGATATGCGATTTGCGCCCCTTCTAAAGATGGGCGATAGCATGCTCATTTATAAATATGTGATTAAAAATGTTGCCCAAAAATATGGCAAGACAGTGACTTTTATGCCAAAACCAATTTGGAATGATAATGGATCAGGCATGCATATTCACATGTCTATATGGAATAAAGGAAAAAACTTGTTTGCTGGCGACGGCTATGCTGGAATGTCAGAAATGGCCATGTTTGCGATTGGCGGAGTTCTAAAACATGCCCCGGCATTACTTGCATTTACAAACCCCACCACCAATAGTTATAAACGACTGGTCCCAGGGTTTGAGGCCCCTGTCAATTTGGCATATTCTTCTCGAAATCGAAGTGCAGCAATTCGCATTCCAATGTATCATACATCTGAAAAATCAAAACGATTTGAATTTAGATGCCCCGATCCGAGTAGTAACGCGTATTTGGCATTGTCAGCAATGCTAATGGCAGCAATGGATGGAATAATGAATAAAATTGATCCCGGCCAACCACTTGATAAAGACATTTATGATTTGCCTCCTGAAGAATTGGCCAATGTTCCTCAAACCCCTGCCTCTCTTAGAGAGGCGCTTAGTGCACTAGAAAATGATCATGACTTTCTACTAAAAGGGGATGTTTTTACAGAAGATGTGATAGATACCTGGATTTCTTATAAAATGGAAAATGAAGTGAAAGAATTAAATCTAAGACCCCATCCTTGGGAATTTGCCATGTACTATGATATTTAAGCCGTTTGGGCTGTAGATGCAATCAGGTTTTTGGGAATTGTAAATTTAAAAGTAGCACCCTTCCCCATTTCTGATTCGACCCAGACCTCTCCTTCATGGGCGTCTATTATTTTTTTTACAATGCACAACCCAGCACCTGTACCTTGAAATTTTTCTTGGGTCTGTACACGTGTAAATAATTGGAATATATCGTTATGATTTTGAGGGTCTATCCCAATGCCATTGTCAGTGATTGAAAATACCGAAAATTCTGGCGTACTTTCATATTTTACCTGAACAACGGGTGTGTCATTTTGCTTAGATGAGAACTTTATCGCATTACTGATGAGATTAGCAAATACTTCAGTAACTTTAATCCGATCACACACTATTGAAGGAAGTGACGGTTGAATTTTTAGTTCAACATGATGGGTAGACAAATCAAAAGATAATCTATCTAGGACATCTTTCACAAGATCAGAGATGTTGACTTGCTCAAATGGATTATTTATCTTTGCCATTTTGGATAGACTCAATAAATCTTCAATAAGAGCCGTCATTTTAGAGCTATTATTTTGGATTTTTTGAATAAATTGATGCCCTTCCTTATCAATCTGTGTAGAATGGTCTTCTTTAAGGAATTGGGCATAATTCATAATACCTCTTAATGGTGCTCTGAGGTCATGACTGGCTGTGTATACAAAATTGTCAAGCTCATGATTCACTTTTTGTAGTTCACTTTTTTGGATTTCAAGCAACTTTTTAGATTCTACTAATGACTTTTCTGCCATTTTTCGTTCTAGAATTTCTTTTTTCATTGTGGAGTGCTTTTTCATGATTTGGTTCTCTGCTTTTTTTATGTTGGATATATCTCGAATAGATCCAGCCATTCGAAGGGCTTTATTATTCTCATCCCAAATTGCTTGCCCTCTGACATTAAACCATTCTAATTTTCCAGACTTCTTTTTCAGACGGCACTCACAATCAAATATGCTATTTTCTATCAAATGGTGTTTTAGAAATTTATTGATAAGAAACTTATCTGCAGGATAAAAGAAACTAAAAAATTCTTGCGGTTTAATAACGGCTTCTTCGAAAGGGCGCCCGAGTAACTCTAGAAATCTTGCAGAAATAAAAACAGTTTGATTTTGAATGTCCCAGTCCCAAATGCCATCATTTGCGCCGTTAACAGCAAGTAAAAACCGGTTTTGGCCTACCTTTATATGACGTATTATGAAAGATGATATGGTTACACTAATAATATATGCCATAGTAAACGTCAACAATAAAGCGATATACCCATTATTCTGGAATACGATAAAAGCCATAGGTACAATAGATACGATAAAAATCAAAGATTGAAAAACGAGAAAGCGATGGACAGTATATTCAAAATTAAAGTTGAACTTCTTTATAGGTAAAAGTAGGGTAGCCATCTTTTTTAGAAATTGGAGAGTCATACATTTTTATTCTACACCTGTGGTGAAACAATTCAAAATTTGAGATAAACTAAAACTATGGACAATAGATATTCTGAGTGGTTTACAATATCTGAGATTGAGGATCATTCTAGTATCTTTAGTTCTCTTGGGCCCCATCAACCCTTTCATCTCAAGTGGAAGCAAAAAGGTCAGGGAATATCTCTGACTATTTTAGGGTTTAACTATCCATATTTGTTTTCTTTACTAACAGGACTATTATCGGGTAACTATTTCGATATTGTAACAGGGATGGTGTTTACCATAAAACCTGAGCAGTCAAAAAAAGACAGGGTATATATTGTTGATCAGTTCTCAGGTGTTATATCTCAGAACATTGAATGGTCAGCCTGGGTCAATCAATTCAAAGAACAACTGGGTACCCTGATTTCATATCTTGAGAAGGGGTTTCGTATTAATGATGCCAAACAGATGGTAAATGCCCTTGTCGCAAAGCGTTTAAATGCTCAATTAACTCAAAAAACACCCATGTTTCCCATGTCTCTTTCAATTGATAATTCACTTCATTCATTCACAAGACTCAGTATTGTCACGCAAGATACAACCGCTTTTTTGTATATGTTATCCAATGCATTGTCTTCTAAGGGAATCTCAATTGAACAAGTGGCCATAAAAACATACGGAATTACAGTCAAAGATACAATGGATTGTACAGACAAAGAAGGCCAAAAAATAACCGATCCCTCTGAAATCAATCAGTTAAAACTTTTTGTTATGTTGACTAAGCAGTTTTCTTCTTTTTTGGGGGCAACTCCGGATGCATTTGCCGCGTTATCACGATTTGAAACTATGTTGACCGATGTCCTTAAGATGTCAGAAAAAAAACAGTGGCTTCAGCTATTAAAGACTCCTCAGGCCCTTCAAGAATTGGCTAGAGTATTAGGGACAAGTCATTTTTTGTGGGAGGACTTTATCCGTCTTCAATATGAAGAACTGATCCCGATTTTGAATCCTCCTTCACAAGACAGTAAGGCTATTTTTTCGAAACAGCGTACAAAAGAGCTGCTTCTTCGTGAAGTAGAAAAATGTCGGAGTCTATCTGAAAAGAAGGTAACCGTAAACCAATTTAAGGATCACACTATTTTTAAAATAGATTTGGCTCATATTATAAATAAAATGCACTTTTCTGTTTTTTCTAAGCAACTTACTGCTTTGGCAAGTGTTACTGTCACAACATCTTTAGAAATTGTATACCAAGATTTAATTGCTAAATATGGGAGACCCCGAAACAAAAAAAAACGTCGGGTGCCATTTGCGATTTTTGGCTTGGGGAAGTTGGGTGGCTCAGCTCTCGGTTATGCCTCAGATATTGAATTGATGCTGGTGTATGGTGGGCATGGATGTACAGATGGAAAGAATTCTGTCCCAAACGGGATCTTTTTTGATCAATTGGTAGAGTCTTTAAGGTCATTTATCGATACTAAGCAGGCGGGAATATTTAAAGTGGACCTTCGTCTTCGCCCTTATGGTGATTCAGGGCCGAAAGGGGTTCATATAGATGTATTTAAAAAGTATTTTAGCGAAGGATTATCATTGGCATATGAAAAACTGGCATTAATACAGCTAAGATTTATAGGTGGCAGTCGACCATTAGGCAAACGAGTAGAACAGATCAGAGATGAGTGTGTATATCATAAACCGCTAGATATTAGCAGTGTATGGGAATTGAGAAAGAAACAGTCATCAACTCACTTTAAATTGGGATATATAAACGCCAAATATTCCCCAGGCGCACTTGTTGATATTGAATATATGGTACAAAGCCAGCAAGCCCTCCATGGAAAGAAGGTCCCTTCCCTTAAAACCCCTTCTTTAAGAAAAGCATTACGGATATTAAGGCAATCGGGTATTTTCACGCCACAGGATGCAGATAGAATCATCATGAGCTATCAATTTTATAGAAAACTTATCAATGCCCTTCGGATGCTCAGAGGGGATGCAAACGATTTGTTTTTGCCGTCAATAGAAGCTTTAGAATATCACCACCTTGCGAAACGTATGGGGTATCAAACACAGGGAAAGAGTGAGCCATCTCAGCAGTTATTTGCAGATTTAGAAGTTCATTTAGCGCTCATAAGAAATATCATTATGCGGTATATGTCGATGGATAGTTACTATCTAAATACGGGCAATGTAGTAGATATCATTGTCTCTGATTTTTCAGGAAAACTATTGAACAGGACTATTTTGAAAGGGTATGGGTTTAAACAGTATAAACAGTCAGAAAAAAATCTAAGTCGTATGTCCCAAAATGAACAAAACAGCCTATTTTTTAAAGCGATGGTATTGGCTTTTGAAAAGCTTAGGGATACTCCTAATCCCGATATGGCGCTTAATAATTGGGAACGATTCTTGGATCAATTATCAGATAAAAAGGCCCATTTTCGTCAGATGGTAAACCAACCTCAAGACTTGGACATTTTATTATGTATTTGTTCATCGAGTGACTTTTTATCCAGTATTATTATAAATGAGCCGGACAATTTCAAATGGGTGTGTCAACCGGACCGTCTTTATAGACAGGTCACTAAAAAAGAGTTGGAGAGAGAACTGAATAGAGCCAGCGCTTCGATAACAGATTCAAAGTCTTGGCTATCTTATATTCGATGTTTTAGAAAAAGAGAAGTGCTGAGAATTGGCTTGAGGGATATGTATCTAAAATGGTCAATGGAAGATATTATTATAGAATTATCTCAATTGGCTGAAGCACTTATTTCTGTTGTAATGAATCGGTTATGGGAAGCGCACCAAATGGGGGAAAGTATGCCATTAGTACTCATTGCTGTGGGAAAATTGGGCGGCAATGAATTGAATTATAGTTCTGATATCGACTTAATGGCTGTCATGGATGGTGATGTTGAAAGTGATAAGAAAAGAATTTTGGTGAGTATTGTTCAAGACCTGGGACGGGTTCTTTCATCATATACAGAAGATGGATATGTTTATCGGGTCGATTTTCGGTTGCGTCCTTACGGAAAGTCTGGGGAGTTAATATATACTATTCCTCAATTGCTGGCATATTATCAAACCAAGGCATCAATATGGGAAATACAGTCTTTGATTAAAAGTTACCCTGTGAGTGGTGATTTTAGAATTGGCATCACTTTTCTGCAACAACTTAGGCCCATTTTGTTAACCCGTGCCAAAACAGGGGACATTATGACATCCATACGGAAGTTACGTCAGTCAGCAGTTTCAAAATTGAAAGATCGATCATGCATAGATATCAAAAACGGCGTTGGGGGAATACGAGATATTGAATTTTTGGTTCAAGGGTTACAGCTTAAGCATGCTGAAGCGCATCCACATTTACTTAAAAAATCCACACTTTATGGTCTACGCTCATTGGCCAAAACAGGGATCCTATCGATAGAAACATCAGAAAAACTCATCACACATTATATATTTTTAAGACGGGTAGAACATTGTTTGCAGTTACTTGAAGATCGGCAGACCCATCGACTTCCTAAAGACCAAAACTCCCTTCTAGCTTTAGCGAAGCGTGTAATGAGAGAACATACCTCAGTGCATCACTTCATGTCCGAACTCAACAGATGCCTGGAAGAGGTGAGAAATTTATTTAATAAATGTGTTCTTCGATGAGTTTCAGTGATTGAGAATGTTATGCTACACTGTTAGCCTCAATTATGAGCATGAAAGACGAATGTGGTGTATTTGGTGTATTTGGCAATAAAGATGCTGCAAAGCTTTGCTATCTTGGCCTATATGCGTTACAGCATCGTGGACAAGAAAGTAGCGGGATTGTTTCCTCAAAAGATGATAAATTTTATGTTGTAAAAGATATGGGTCTGGTTGCCGATGTTTTTGATGCGGATAGTTTAGCTTATCTTCAAGGATCAAATGCGGTAGGTCATGTCCGGTACTCAACAACTGGATCTTCAAACCCGAATAATATTCAGCCTTTGTATTCAAAAACATCTAAAGGAAAATTTGCAATTGCCCATAATGGAAATTTAACAAATGCATATAAGCTATACCATGAATTAAAAGCTTCAGGGTCATTATTTCAAAGTACGGTTGATTCTGAAGTAATCCTGCATTTAATAGCGAAATCTAAGTCAAAGTCTATATTGCAAGCGGTTAAAGATACTTTGGCGGAGATAGAAGGCGCGTATTCGTTGGCGATTATGGGAGAGGGCTTTTTGATTGCAGCACGAGATCCTTCAGGCTTCAGGCCACTGGTATTGGGTAAGCTAAAAGACTCTTTTATTATATCATCAGAAACCTGTGCGCTCGACTTGATTGGTGCAGAATATATCCGAGAGGTGGCACCGTCTGAAATTGTATTAATTGATAAAGATGGCATTCATTCTCATCAAAGCACTCAGAAACCAAAGCCATCGTATTGTATTTTTGAACATGTGTATTTTTCGAGACCGGATAGTATTGTATATGGAGAAACCGTTCATAGAGTTCGGAAGGAATTTGGTAAGATACTTGCTGAAGAATACCCAGTAGAGGCAGATATGGTTATGGCGATACCAGACTCTGGGAATAGTGCTGCTTTAGGGTATGCTGAGGCCTCAGGTATTCCTTTTGAAATTGGGATGACTCGGAACCATTACGTTGGAAGAACGTTTATTCAACCCTCTCAACAGATAAGAGATTTTGGAGTCAAGGTTAAATTAAATCCTATTCGAGAAGTGCTAAAGGGGAAAGATGTGATTGTAGTTGATGATTCTCTTGTAAGAGGAACAACAGCAAAGCAACGTGTCCAGGCGATTCGGGCGAGTGGTGCCCGATCTATCCACCTGCGCATTTCATCTCCTCCCATACGGTTTCCCTGTCATTTCGGCATTGATACACCAGAGCAAGACAAGTTGATTGCATATAATAAATCTGTGAATGAAATCAAAGAATTTGTTGGCGCAGATAGCTTGGGGTATTTATCATTAGAGGGAATGTTGAAAGCAGTTAAAACAATCGAACCGAAAAAGTTTTGCACGGCCTGTTTTTCTGGGAATTATCCTATAAAGGTTGAAAATATAGGTAAATATTCACTAGAAGGTAAAAATATCGAAATTTACGATCAAAAGAAACGAAAGAAACAAACTAAATAATTCAAGCACCATCCGGATATTTAAGGTAGCTTTCGGGCGTTATAATCCAACCTTTTATCCCAAGTTCTTTTTCTGCAATTTTCAGTGCCCGTTCCTCTCTTTCAAGTGTTTCGTGATCACCAACATTCCAACATAGTTGGTACAGATAATGTTTGCCGTGAATATCTTTTGAGACAAAATCAACTTCATATCGTTTTTCAGTCGTTTCAGTCATGTAGTAAAACACCTCGTGACCTTTTCTCCGCAAGTCTAAGTAAAAAAGGTTTTCAAATAGACGACCAAAATTTTGAGAAGTTCCTTGATCAAACACGTGTGCAAGACCCGTATCAATGACATATGTTTTCTTCGGGTTTGATTGGGTTTTACGAATTGAGTCACTGAAAAGTGGTACTGTAAATGCTAGGAAAGCTTCTTCAATAAATCCTAAATAGTCATAAACCGTTTCTTTCCCCACCTTCATACCTTGGCTTTTTGCATCATTATAAAATTTATTCGGCGAAAATGAACACCCAAAATTGTTAAGTAAGGTTTTTATGAGATAGTTAATAAGGCTGAAATTTGTAATTTTGTATCGCTCGACAATGTCCCTATATACCACAATGTTGACGTAATCTCGAAGAACCTGGGTTCTTTCCACCTTTGGCAGGTTTTGTACCTGTGGAAACCCTCCATTGATCAAAAAGTTCCTAAGGTGTTTTGTATATCGGTCCATCATTGCTTTTCCCAGTATTTTTCTCCCCTTTTTATTTCTATGAAGTTCTTCAAAGCTCAATGGCCAGATAATAGTTTCAATTCCATCTCCTCTTAGTGATGTTGCAATCTCTTTACTCAGTAACTTAGAAGATGACCCTGTGATATATATTTGCACATTTTTCGTCTTAAGAAATCGATAAATAACTTTTTCCCACGCATCTATATTTTGAATTTCGTCAAAAAAAAGGTAACACTTTTTTTTATGGTTTTCTGGATACGTTGTATAGAATAAATCCAATAGACCACCCAATTCTTTTTGACTTATGGGCGAGAGTCTGTCGTCTTCAAAATTGATGTATAAGGTTTGTGTGCTCTCTATTTTTTGCCACTGATCACGTATTATCTGGAATAAATAATGTGTTTTTCCAACACGCCTCATTCCCGTAACCACATGTACTTTATCCGATACTCTTGGAAGCGTCGCCAAGCGAGGTATATTGCGTTTTGTTTCGTTTATGAGATAGCCAACCTCATCCCCGAGCGTATATATAAACTCCATATTTAATGTGTACTTCTCCATAAGTACAGAATATATGAAATGTATCCTAATGTAAAGGGATACATTTGGAGAATATTGGGTGCTATCTTAATATTATTTTCCCATATTGAGATTCTAAATAATACAAATCCCAACCATATTAGGCCCTAAAAAGTGAGCAGTTACAGATCCTGCCACGTTTGTTTTAAGAGGTACTTTATATTTTGAAAGACGATTGGCCACGTTTACCGCTGTTCGGTATATATGCTTGTATTCTACACCAACGCGCTTAAATTTCCCTTTTCGAGAACGAGATTCTTCTTCTACACGCTGTAATAACTTTCTTATGCCCAGTTCAGGGTCAATAAAACAATCAAAAACTTCAATATTATCTTCAAGAGAAATCAGTGGTTGAAATTTAAATAATTTGAGTTTCATTTTTTTTCGATTATCTTGGAGATGGCTGAGCCATCCCGTATTTTTATGGTATTGGAATTTGAAAGAAGCGGCATAGTAACGCATATTTTCAATCAGTTTCTGAATTTCTTGGCTAACAGTTTCTGGTGAATATTCTTTATGGATGAGGTCATCAATTTCTTGAATAATCATTCCTAATCCTAGCCCATTTGATTTGGAATTAATGACCGTAATATCTTCACAGGATACTTTTTTTGCAGCGTCTTTTGCTAGGTTGAAAGAGTTGCCAAGTAGCGGATGAAGGTGAATTGATTTTATATGCCCAAAACCATGGTCTAAAAGCTCATTATACGCATCGATAAATACAGATTCAGATAATTCTTCTCTCAGATCAATACGTTTGATGTGAGATGACAAATGTTCCTCTGAAATAGAGGCAACACTATCCGTTACAATCGCAATTTGACCCTGTAATATTTTTTTAGGGTATCCAGATAATCGACTGGGTAGGTCAGTTATGTGTGGTGTATGTAGGATGGGAGGGACCACAAGGCCCATATATCCCCCAAATAGAATCGTAGATTCCCCTGTTTTTCGATTGATGTAGAAGGCTGCATACACCCATTCCGTATCGATTTGCATGAGAGCAATGTCTTGAGATTCAAGAATAGGGATTTCTACTGGTTTTATTTCTTCAACTTGGGGTTGTGTATAGGATAAAGAAGGGGGAATGTTTTCCTTTGATGTGGGGATAGAAGGCGCTTCGTTCAGATCCAGTGGACCCTTTGGCTTAAGTTTTATTGGTCCAAATTCTCTTTGTTCGCCATACAAGGTAAATTCACCATCTGTAACATACCCATTAAGTTCTTTAATAATATTGTTTCGATTTTTGTGTGCCTCCCGGGTATTGGACACCATATTATTCAAAATACCCAATAAGATATGAGCTGAAGATGTACGTTGAGCATAGGCAACCAACTGATTATGAATGAGTTGAGAGTGAGTTGTTCCAAACTCCAAGTTAATAGTGGTATGGATCAAATATTCTAACTGCGTTTGAGAAATATGGGGTACCCCTTGAATAGAAAGGGCGAGCATTTGAGTGGCACGGTCCCATAATTCAGGTGCGTTTGGGCCGGATTTTATAAAGTGGATTAACTTATTGAAAGAATCCTGGGGTTTCTTTGTAAAGTTATTGAGGATATGATCTAATTCTTTCTTATCATGAATCTCATGGTTTTTGCCATTTATATCATGAGGCATAGAAGGTAGATTTACTGGCGGCAAAGAATCTGGTAGCCCACCGATTTCAGACATAATAAGGCATCCTTTTCTATGAGAACGTATTAGTCTATATTCTAGCTAAGTTTAGAGACACAATCAATTCATTAATTTTCAAACACTTGCTATAATCGTTTTATAGTAACAAGAAAGTGAGGAAGTGCATATGGGATTTTTATTAGGATTACTTAAAGAAATTCATTCTGAAGAAATCAGAGTGCCGTTTATTCCACTAGATGTTAAAAAGTGCGTGGCTTTGGGCATGAATGTAGGCGTTGAAACGGGTATAGGAACACATTGTTTTTTTACAGACTCACAGTATAAAGAAGCAGGTGCCACTATAATGGACCGGGAATCTATATTGTCCCAAGCTGATGTGGTGATTCGGTTATCCAAGCCGGAGATTCAAGAAATCAATGCATTAAAAAAAGAATGTG
>JABSQL010000069.1 GCA_013215865.1 Candidatus Margulisiibacteriota bacterium | reverse complement strand
TTGAAAAAGATAAAGAAATACACAATATCTTTGAAAAAAGTTTGGATCCACAGATTTTATTACAGGCATTAAACCATCATCTAAATACGAATATCGATGTCAATCACGATCTTATTATTTTTGATGAGATTCAAGAGGTACCTGCTGCACTAACTAGCTTAAAGTATTTTTATGAAGAAATGCCAGAGCTTACCATATGTGCTGCGGGGTCTTTATTGGGGATATTTCTGGCTCAAGAGGGGTCGTATCCCGTTGGAAAAGTAGAATTGATGTCCTTGTATCCCATGTGTTTTGAGGAATTTCTATTGGCTTCCGGTCAAGATCAGTTGGTTGATTCAATTCACCAGCTATGGGAGGGGAGCACTATTCATGATATTGTTCATGACCAAATTTGGAGTCAATTGAAACATTACTTTATCGTGGGTGGATTGCCTGAATCTGTTGCTGTGTTTATTGAAAATAAGCAAGAGAGTTTGGGTGTGGCGTTCCAAAAAGTGAGAAATAAGCAAAATGACCTGATCGTGGCGTATGAATCTGACATCGCAAAGCATTCTGGAAAACTAAACTCAATGACAATATCACGGTTGTTACGTAATATTCCAGCGCAATTGGCCAGCGACTTGGACCATTCTAAATCGAAGAAATTCACATTTTCAAATGTTTCAAAAGAAGTTTCTGGCTATCAAAGACTATCTAGCTCAATAGATTGGTTGGAAACGGCAGGTCTAATTTATCGTATGCCCATCGTCAACAGCGGGCAATTACCTTTTTCCCACTATTCAAAGGAAAATGTATTTAAACTCTTCATTTTTGATGTGGGTATACTTGGTGCACTCAGTGATTTATCCCCAGTAACGATACAAAACTATGATTACGGTACATATAAAGGATATTTTGCTGAAAATTTTGTATTGCAGGAATTTATATTCTCTGGACTTAATCGTGTATTCGCATGGCGTGAAAAATCAGCAGAAATTGAATTTTTGCGCGAAAAAGAGGGTCATGTTATTCCTGTGGAAGTTAAAGCAGGATTTGTGACACAGGCAAAAAGTTTGAAAGTATTTTTAAATAAGTATAAACCTGAATATTGTATAATACTCAGCGCAAAACCGTTTCAAATATCGACTAAATTTCATTACTATCCACTTTACTACGCCAGGTATTGTATTTTGCCTGAATCGAATTAACTATGAGACCATAATATATAAGATCTATGTTCAATAAAAAAAATACATTCCTTAAACTCATATACCAACGTTTCAAAATGGGAAGAGACGTTATCACTTCTCGGGAATTAATGCTGTTAATCAGCATTCCCTATAAATTAGAAACAGAAATCGCATCCTATTGGGAATCAAAAGGGGCCATCAAACGCTTCTCTAAAAGAGGGGGTGAATCTGAATATACCTTAACAGACACCGGCAAAGAATATGCAAAACAACTAGAAAAAACACGTAAACAATTACAGGTGATAGGTGCGGTAGTGGGAACGGTTTTGGTGATTACCTTCCTCATCTGGAAAGGGGTCTAACCCCTAATAACGATCCAAACAAGGTACAAGACATAAGCCAACACCAAAAGAAAACCATGGCCGCGATTAAACTCTTTTTTAGGGTGAAACCATACCATTATACCCGTACCTAATACACCCAATAAACCAATAACGGCATCAAAGGTAAATATTTTGTTGAAATAAAGAGGCCTAATCATGGCTGTGATGCCCAATATCATAAAAATATTGAAAATGTTGGACCCAATAATGTTTCCAAAAATGAATCCAGGCTTATGCTTCTTCGCAGCGACAATACAGGTAGCAAGCTCCGGTAGAGAGGTTCCAAATGCGACTAAAAATAGAGATATAAATGCCTCAGATAACCCCCATAAAATAGAGATTTCAGACACAGAAGAGACGACAAATTTAGCACCAAACGGGAGACATATGATCCCCAAAATGACCCAAATTACAGACTGTCTTAAACTGGGGTGGTTTTGAGGGAGCTCTAAGGGAGGGTGTTTTTCTGATTTGATATATACCATGTAAATATAAATACATATAGAAACAAGAAATATGATCCCGATATATATATTCAAAGAAGGAGAAATGAGGTACACACACCCCAATAACGCAAGAACAGCACCCACATTAACAGGCATATCTCGTTTTAAAATCATCTTGTGAACCGGAAGCGTTTTAATGATTCCTGCTATCCCCAGTATGAGTAAAATATTGGCAATGTTACTCCCCAATACATTCCCAAAAATAATATCTGATTTATTTTTGAAAACAGCCATCATATTCACACAAAGCTCAGGCAAAGACGTTCCAAACGCAACCAAGGTGAGCCCCACTAAAAGGTCTGGAACATGTAAACGTTTGGCAATGCTCCCCGCTCCCTCAATAAGATAATGCCCACCTCTCCAAAGCAGAAAAAAACCGCATGCAAATTGAAAAAATAGGATTAACATTCGCATATTGTACGGTTAATATGATGATCTTGACCAGGGTCAGAATGAACAAGCAACTATAAAATCTGTTTGGGATTTAAATCAATAATGACCTTCACTTTTTTAGATGCGGGCAATTTCTTTAGATGAGATTTGAAGTCCTTTGAAATGGAGGGTGCACATTTAATGAGGACATGTTTTCTATGGTGAGCCCGGATGCAGGGAACTGGTGCGGCTTTGGGGCCTAACATTTTTATATCATCTCCAAATACTTCTTCCCATGAGGAAAGTGTGGGGACTATTATTTTCGAATAGGCATCTACATCTGAAAGAGAGGGGGAAGATAATATAATATGTACCAAATCAGAAAAGGGAGGATACCAGAGAGATTTACGAAATGCGACTTCTTGCGCATAAAACCCTTCATAGTCGTGTTGACTGGCATATTGAATGGCATAGTGCTCTGGATTTTGGGTCTGAACAATAACCCGTCCGGGTTTCTTCCCTCTGCCAGCTCTTCCTGCTGCTTGTGTAATGAGTTGAAAAGTCCGTTCACAAGAGCGAAAGTCTGGAATGTTCAAAGTGGTATCAATACCTAAAATACCCACCAATGTGACATCTTCAAAATGGTGTCCTTTTGCAATGAGTTGTGTCCCTAATAAAATAGCACCTTTAGATTTAAACGCATTAAACTTTTCCTCATATTCTCTTGAATGTTGAATGGTATCTTTGTCCATCCTCAGAATAGAAGTGCCGGGGAATAATGCATGCAACTCCAATTCTGCTTTTTGTGTGCCGGTACCGCTAAAAGAAAGAGACGGTTTTTTACAGTATGTACACGTATTTGTTACCGGAACAGTAATATCACATCTGTGACATTGGAACGTTTTGTTTTTATGATAGGTATAACTTAACTTGCAATGCGTACAGTCATGAATATGACCACATTTTTGACAACTAATGTAAGGCGCATAACCTCTTCTGTTGAGTAACAGTATGACTTTTTCATTATGATCTATGTTGTGCTGTATCTCTTTAATCAACTCTGAAGAGAACTGAAGAGAAGATCCACCCTTAATGTTTTCTTTCATATCTACGATGCGAATGTCAGGAAGGTGATGTGAACCTACACGTTTGGACATCACACACTTGATAAGTTGGCTCCCAAACTCAACCGTTGTTTGACTGTAGGTTTCAATTTGCGGGGTAGCCGATCCATAAATTAAAAGGGCATTATTTTCTTCAGCACGGAACCGGGCAATATCATGGACTTGATACCGAGGGTTTTGATCTTGCTTGTAAGTGGTCTCATGCTCTTCATCAATAATGATAAGTCCGAGATCTTGTATCGGTGCAAATATAGCAGATCTTGGTCCTAATACTATTGTTGCATGACCCTGATAAATTCGGTTCCATTCTATATCGCGCTCTTTTGGTGTGAGTCCGGAATGTATAACAGAAACCAAGTTGCCAAATCTCTGGTGCAAAATGTTTCTAAACTGGGGCGTCAAAGAAATTTCGGGCAACAGCATGATGACCCCTTTGTTTTGTTGGATCATTTGGATGGCAATTTGAATGTAAACTTCTGTTTTGCCGCTGGCAGTTATACCATGTAATAAAAATTCAGTACCATTTTTTTTTAAAATGGTGTCGATGACAGTTTGCTGATCAGGATGTAACGCATAAGGCTGAATAAGGGGTGTCGCTTGTGGAGAGGTTGATATTAAAGACCGTTTCGTTTTTGTTCCCACAACCGTTTGAAATGCTTTGTGAGGATTCAAAAAGTATGTGTCTTGAACCCATCGAACCAACTGTATTATTTCACGAGAGATAACCGGCTTTTTGGGTAATCGTTTTTTGATAAATTTATAGTTCTGCTTTGGAATGGACCTGTACTTTTTTAAGACCATTCCATTTGCCTGCCCATGCCCGAGGGGCACAACGACTTGGCACCCGACGACTATCTCATTTTCATGTTTATCTTCAATTAGGTAGGTATAGTGGCTGGGCACATTTCTAAACACCCATATATCTGCAACCCAAGCTTGATTTTGATCGTTTTTCATTAAAGTACTTGACAATACTATACCATCAACGCTCACAATATAAGGGTGACAAAAGAGACAGACGAAATAAAATTGAAACCATCCCTAAAGGCTGTCCCCTATAAAATTACTTCTTCTTTAGACTTTAGAGCCATTTTTGATAATGCAGCTATGGGTATTATGATTTTAGATGTTAAGAGGAAAATAATACAGTGTAATTTTTCCTGTCAACGGCTTCTAGGGTATGAAGATAGTGAAATGGTTGGAAAAAATATAAAGAGTTTATTGTATCAAAGGGATAAAGCAAGAGATGACTATTTTTTTATCATGTTGGCCGAAGGAAAACGGGACTCTTTTAAAGTTGAAACACGGTTTATATGCAAAAATGGGGTGGTATTAGACACAACTTTAACAGTTTCAATCTGTAGAAAGGAGACGCTGAAACACCCTCTTATAGTGGCTATTATAGAAGATATTTCTAAAAGAAAAAATGCGGAAAATAAGTTGCGTAAATCTGTTCATGAAAAAGATATTCTTCTCAAGGAAATTCATCATCGGGTCAAAAATAATCTTCAAATCGTTACAAGTATGCTAAATATTAAGGCCAATTCTATTCAAAACCAACACATTAAGAAAGTGATGGAAGACTGTAGGGAAAGAGTGCATGCCATGTCTTTGATACATGAAACGATGTATCAATCCCCTGATGTTTCACAAGTGGATTTTACTAAATATATTAAAAATCTAGTCAATATGTTGTTTATCGCGTATAATACGAGAGCTGATGAGATAAAGTTAAGTTTAGATGTGGAGGATATATTTCTAAGCCTAGATTCGGCAGTTCCGTGTGGGCTCATTATTAATGAGTTAGTAACAAATGCCTTGAACCATGCTTTTCCTAAAGGAAGACAGGGCATTGTAAGCGTATCTGTTTATCGAAAAGTGAATCTAATTCATATATGTATCCAAGATGATGGTATTGGAATTCCTCCTGAAATTGATCCAAATGCTGCAAGTTCCTTTGGACTGTATTTGGTCCATGTGCTGGTGATGCAAATTGAAGGTGAGCTTAGTGTAAACGTTGAGAAAGGAACACGTTTGCAACTGACATTTTCGGATAACAATAAGGAGGAAACAACCGATGTATGGAAAGCGGGTAATGATTGTTGAAGATGAGTTGATTGTTGCGGCGGATATTCATTTGCACCTCGTATCGATGGGGTATAC
>JABSQL010000068.1 GCA_013215865.1 Candidatus Margulisiibacteriota bacterium | reverse complement strand
TATCATATAGAACGTTGTGGTAAAATTGCAAGCTATGAGATGGGTGTTAATTTTATCAATAATTGTGATCTCTTTTTTACCGCTTCATGCTGAAGATAAAGAAAGTGGTGTACTTCATTGTGAAATATGTGGTGACGAAATCACATCTGGTAAAGTCTATGAAGTTGAAATTAGGATGAGATTTAATACGGATGTTTATAAATCTCCTGAAAAATACAAAGAAGGTAGATTTGGTGGCCTTCCCCAGCTTTTTGAGATTCAAAGGATCCTCCTAGGGGATAAATGTGGGAATCGATACGAGGATTTGATTAAAGATCCTCCAAGGGGACAAGATAGAAAGTCCGTCATTATAGAGTTGATGAGATCTTATCTTGTAGAGGAATGAGAATAGATATCTGTTTATATTACATAGGTGTCAAATCGCATTGAAAAGTGACCCACCTGAATAACATTCCCACACAGAATAAAGAGGACCAATTTTCAAGAGAAATAAGAAGGGAAAAGATGGATGGTAGTAATATTCCTAGCACGCACCATTCACACTGCTCGTTAACCCAAACAAGTTACTTCAAACGTAAAACATTTTTTTCTTGGTCTCATCAAGTGTCCCCTAATTTTTAGATTGCTTAATTTTAAGGGGGTCCTGAAGATACTTTCTTTTCTATTTATTTTCCACTTCTATGGGATGACTATATCAACAGGAAAGGTTTTAGGGTGTTTGGAGCATTTCAAATTTATGCTTATACTTCTCAGGGTCCGCATGGTTTGAAATCCATTTATTGATTATTTCAGAATTGTCACTAAAATAATAAACTTTGTTGATAACCATTAAAGGAAGTCCTTCAATATCCATGTAGGAATCCCCGCTTTTATCTTTTTCAAAGTAGGAATCCACACTTTTATCTTTTTCAGACTCGAGTAATTCAGGTTGAGTAGTTTTTTGAACTTGAACTGCATTATCTGGGTGCAAGATTCTGTCTGGCCAAGTAAATACAATCCTAACTTCTTTATGATGTGATAAGTCTATCTTTTTAGTCGAAAGACATTCCCATATTTTCGTATTCTTGAGATATTCCAATATTGTCGTACTTTTAAGAAATTCCTGTTCGTTTGGCATTATTTTATTGCAAATATCACAACAATCCACACAAAACAATGAAGGGTCTTCCGAGGTATAATATACAGGTAAGATTATTGCAGAAGACTCATGTATTGAGAGGGTATATTTTGAGATATAATCTGATAATTTCTGAAAACTAAACTCAATAATCACACCCTTTTCATCTTTGTCAATCACTTTATATATCTCTCTAACTGTTGATAAACAATAAATCGTGTTCGGTAAAGTCTCCAAGCTTTCACGCTGTTTTTCAATGATTATCTGATTGTCAGTCTCATTTATTTCTGGAATTGCAGGTGGAGGAGTTTTTTGAAACTGACATGAGGCTAATTTATTTTTCAACAAAAATGAGCTGTTTTGAGCTTGAACTGCATTATTTTTGAGAGGTTTTTTTAAATGGTTCGGACATAAAATTGGAGTAACCATTTTGCACTCTTTTGAATCAAATATTGGGTCGGAATCATTCTTAAGACGAGTGTATTTAACCGGATGAAAGGTCCGGAGGATCCCATCTACGAAAATACTATCAAGGATTTGCTCAATACCGAAATTAGATGAGGGAGGTATAGACTTAAATAGGCTATTAACTTTTAGTTGGCCATTATTAAGAAAGTTATTTCTCCAACCTTCTCTTGTTTCCTCCATAAAAGGAATTGAATTTCTGGTTACGTGGCAGCCTGAATTCATATGCATATTTAAGACCTCCTAAGTAAAGAAAAACGCTCTTTACTAATCTCCATCTTTGATTTTCCCTAAAGAAAAACTAACTATACATTACCAGAAATATTTTTGGTTTAACTATTTTTATACCTCTATAGGGATTCATATTCAAAAGATCAGAGTCTCCAGAAATAATATAATCTGCTTTCCCATACACCGCAACTTCAAGAAATTTATTATCTTTTGGGTCTGGACAATCTGTTATGGTTATATTCACTGGGATATGTTCAATCTTTTTGGATGAGGCAAGTTCCTTAGTAAACTCATCTCGATAATCAAGACACAAATATTTCTCTATTTTTTTTCTAGTACTTACTTCTACAAATTCAGAAAATGTCTCGAAAGACATTAAAACGGTACTAATTTTCAAAGCTAAGTAAAAGGATTCAGAAACAGAACTGTCCTGACTCATTATAGCGCTAATGAGTATATTTGTATCAACTACAACACGCATTAGGAGTTTTCTATGAGATCCTGTATTTCCTTGTCTGTTTGAGGAGCACCTAAACTCTTAGCAGCTTTTGCGGACTTTTTTGCCTTTTGTATAAGCTGGCTTGCAGATTTTGAATCTGTTTGCTCTTTTTCTATAGAAGATACAAAAAACCTGACTACTTTCTCTATATTTTTTTGCACACGCATACGAGAAGAGGCAGAAGCATTTCTAAACATCTTCTCCGTGTCAGAATTGACTGAAAATTCAAGTTTTGCCATGTGTGACATTTTATGTTCCTTGCTCATATTTTACTCCATAAGGGGGAAAAAGAAAATATCACCCTATTTTCTACATACCCAAAAGCAGAATAATCCAAACATTTTCTTTCAAAATAGCAACTCTTAGTTTACATAAATAAAATAATTATAAATATTAAGATACATTAAAAAGCCACCTGCGGCTCATTCGCCCGAAGAGTTGTTCGCAGGAGGTCTTTAATAGCATTATTCACACCTCTTTCAACTCGAAAACCCACTTCACTTGCTGAAGTACCTTCAGGTACCTGAACGGTAATGGGCGCTTTAACCTCCACGTTATTTATTGAGGTGTTTTTGTGCTGAGGAGTAGGTGGGCTTCCGTTGATTCCCAAAGCGCCACTGAATCCGCCTTTGGATATATCCATTCCAGTCATTATAGGCCGAATAACAGGCATGATGTCTAGCATATTCTTTCCAAGCGTATTGGCCAGATTTTTGATTGAGCTACCTCCTTTTATAATACGTATCATTTTCTTAAAGCGGTCAATGATACCCATGATTAGATGAATTGGAGCGGAAATTACACCCATAATCGCACCAACGATATTTTTAAAGAATCCTGGAAGTCGATTAAACTCGGATTCAAGAAACCCAAATACATGTTTGAATCCATCAATAATAATGCCCACCACAGAGTTATCTCCTCTGAAAAACCGGATGAGATCTTCAATGAGCGCTATAACCAATACTATCCCACCGGCTATAAGACCAGGAAGTAAT
>JABSQL010000067.1 GCA_013215865.1 Candidatus Margulisiibacteriota bacterium | reverse complement strand
ATTTGCTTTGGCGGGCACACCATGTGGCTTTTTATAACAAAAATTATTTTTATGGAGCCATTGGGTCATGCCACTGATGCTATAAACTTTATTGAATCTTTGCTTCACGTACGCACAAATATTTGTAACTATTCACCAAATTTACAGTTTAACCAATAAAATCGGGCAGTTCTCCACGAAATAGCATTTCTAGTGCATCTGTAGCTCCTAAGTCGTGCTTGCGACAAGTAATCAAATAGGCCCTGATCCGAGAAAAGATTAAAGCGCCCTCATACGATCGAAAGCAGCCTGAGACTTTTTGCTGAACTTTAGTCATTCGCAAATCGTTTTCGCCTTGATTATTTGTGAAAGGCACATCCGAATCTTCAACGAAGCGCAAAACATCATCGACATACTCGCGTAATCGCTCAAGCAAATTTCGTGATTTCGATTTTTTTAGCCTCCCGCGTTTTCCTGTTTCCCGTTCATCTTTCGGTGGAGGGCATTCCGAATCAGCCTTATTAAGAATTTTCATATACTCTTTTTTATAATAATCGTACTGTCGCTTAGTGAGCATACCGCCAGCATTATCGACTTTTTTATTCAGTTTAAGAAGGAACTTTTGCAGGACTTGTGCCCAACCTTGCTTGTCTTCTGATTGTGACCATTCAAGTGCACGCAAATGATGGGCATTGCATAAAGCATGTTTGCAGTTGTATTTGTAATAAGGTTTCCAATGGTCATGGCAAATAACACCACTAAATCTGGGAATGATACCAATATCATCAATGGCCTCGGATCCACGTTTTTTATGCGGATAAAAATACGTCCACTTATCGTTGCATGCTGTATGCAGCCACAGTCGCTTACCATTGATATTAATACCTGTTTCATCTACATTGATTCGCCGGCTTGCGATCAGTTTTTCTTTTGCTATAGCATCAAAACGCGTTAATAAATTACAGGCTTCCTTGTTAAAATTGAAAAAAGAGCCGGTACTGATGTTAAGTCCAATTTGATCGCTGAAATAGTCTTCAATTCGATTATAAGGGATTAGCTGATATTGAGACATATAAACCGAGCTTGCTTTTGTCTTTGGGCCATATTGAATTGGGCGAGTAACCAACTCAGGAAAATCAGCAACGAATCGATTGCCTTTTTCGTCTATTAATATTTGAGCCCGATATTCGGTTACATGTACCGATACGGTAAAGTCCATTACTTGTCTGGACTCATAACCCGCCTCCTTATAATTACCCTTAGGTAGTCGGCGCTTATCAAGTTTTAAAGTTTTAACCTCATCGGGATCTTTAATGGGTTTAAGCTGTGAACCTTTACGGCCAGCTTGGCCACCAGGTTTTCGTTTTGAAGCTCCCTTCTTCTTATTTGATGTATTTCGATTCGGATCACTGGAGGGTGGTTTGCTTGAATTATTGCTGTTTAGGCCAAGGCGCGTTAGCATTGCCTGCATTAAAACCAATATCAATTGGATTATTGTGCGAAACTCAGGTGATATACCTTTCTCCTTTGCTAGAAAGATTTTTGCATCTTCAATTGTCTTACCGACATCAATATTGTCAATCTTCATTGTTGAAACGTATGGTCCATGAAAGAAGTACTATCATAACATGACTTTTTTCAGCGGAATTTTTCTGCCATAGTACTCCTGTGCGGGCTTTTTTAATTTTGGGTATGGCTGCCTACCATCTTGATGAGAAAGTCGCTTGTGAGATCTTTGACGACCTTATAAGTGATTCATCAAAGGGTTTATAAATTGCATCGGAAAATCAGGTTTTTTCCCGAAAACCCTGTCAAGGATTTTTTTAAATAATTTGTCTTTGATCTGATATTACTTATTGAAAATTGAATTTTGCTGAATAGTTACTATATTTCATTGAAGGATGCGCTGAAATCAATTGCAGCAAGAAGCCTTTGATGCTTTCCGTATTAACCCAATCAACTTGACGATATTCAATTTTGTGCCCCTCTAAATTAAGGGCGCCAATGAGATTAATGCGCTTTTGACAAGCTGTCTTTTTTACAGATTTTCGAACGCCTTTTTTAATCCAACCATAAGCCAGGCGTGTTTGATGCTGGGGATGGCTGCTATCAATACAATAAATGACCTCATCTTT